>JAGNNA010000030.1 GCA_017990895.1 Reyranella sp. | reverse complement strand
CTCGTAGGGCCTCTTATCGATGGTGAACAGCGGATCACCCTCCTTGACGACCTGGCCGTCACGGAAGTCGATCTTGTCGATGAAGCCGGAGACGCGCGCCCTCACTTCGACGGTGGCGACGGCTTCGAAGCGGCCGGAATACTCGTCCCATTGGGTGACGCGCTTGGCGAGCGGCTCGGAGACGGTCACCGGCATGGCGGGCGGTCCGCCCTGGGCGAAGGAGGCCGGCGAAAAAGCCAGGAGGCAGAGGCTTGCGGCAGTCAGCAGGCGGCGACGTACGGACACTCGGACTCCCCCGCGAACAATTCTGCGTCGCGAAGTCGACATGTGGTTGCCGTATCAGGTGGTGTCAATTCCTCCCGAAGTAACCGGCGCACTTCCAGGGAACGGCTTTTTCACCAGCGATCGTGGGGTTGAATGTGTTCGGGGCCTGCCGCTCGGCGCGCAGCCTACTCGTCCCGCTCCGCTTCTGCCTGCTATCATAGGACGATGAAAAACAGGAAACTCGGCACGCCGCTCAAGCCCTCCGCGATCAAGCTCATGCTGCTGGGCTCGGGCGAGCTCGGCAAGGAAGTCGTCATCGAGGCGATGCGCTTCGGCATCGAGGTCATTGCCTGCGATCGCTACGAGGACGCGCCGGCCATGCTGGTCGCCAACAGCGCCTATGTCTTCGACATGCGCGACGGCGAGGCGCTGCGCCATGTCGTAGAGACGGTGGAGCCCGACTTCATCGTCCCCGAGATCGAGGCCATCGCGACCGACACGCTGGTCGAGCTGGAGAAGGAGGGCTGGACCGTCATCCCGACGGCGCGCGCGGCACAGCTCACCATGGACCGCCGCGGCATCCGCAAGCTGGCGGCCGAGAAGCTCAAGCTGCCGACCTCGCCCTATCGCTTTGCCGCCAGCCTCGAGGAGCTGCAGGCGGGCGCCGAGGCCGTCGGCTTCCCGTGCTTCATCAAGCCCACCATGTCGTCGTCCGGCCACGGCCAGAGCGTCGCGCGCAGGCCCGCCGATGTGGCGAAGAGCTGGAAGATCGCGATGGAAGGCACGCGCGCCAGCACCGGACTGGTGATCGTCGAGGGCGCCATCGACTTCGACTACGAGATCACCCTGCTCACGGTGCGCCACGAGGCCGGCTTCGGCTTCTGCGAACCGATCGGCCACATCCAGGTCGACGGCGACTATCGCGAGAGCTGGCAGCCGCATGCCATGTCGAAGCCGGCGCTGCGCAAGGCGCGCGACATCGCGAAGAAGGTCGTGAACGAATTGTGCGGCGCCAAGGGGCGCGGCCTGTTCGGCGTCGAGATGTTCGTGAAGGGTGACCGGGTCTGGTTCTCCGAATTGTCGCCGCGCCCGCACGATACCGGCATGGTCACCATGGTCTCGCAGAACATGAGTGAGATGGAGCTGCATGTCCGCGCCATCCTCGGCCTGCCGATCCCGCAGATCACCTGCCAGCCGGGTGCCTCGGTCCCCGTCCTCGGCGACGGCACCATCGCGGACCCGACCTATACCGGCATCGCCAAGGCGCTCGCCGCGCCGGGCACGTCGGTCCGCATCTTCGGCAAGCCCGAGGTGAAGGGTCATCGCCGCATGGCCGTCGCGCTGGCGACCGGCCGCACCGTCAAGGAAGCCCGCCGCAAGGCGATGGCGTCGGCGAAGCAGATCAAGGTCGGGTGATCATTTCATTCTCCTCTCCCCCGATAGGGGGAGAGTTTGGGTGAGGAGGCGACGCACCACCTCGACTAACCCCGTCACCTAACCTCTCCTCCCTAGCGGGGGCGAGGAACATGAGGGCTTTAGTGCCGGAAGTGGCGCATTCCGGTGAAGACCATCGCGAGGCCCTTCTCGTCGGCGGCCTCGATCACTTCCTTGTCGCGCATCGAGCCGCCGGGCTGGATGATCGCCGTGGCGCCGGCTTCGGCGGCGGCCAGCAGGCCGTCGGCGAAGGGAAAGAAGGCGTCGGACGCCACGACGCTGCCGACTGCCGGGCTGATCTTGAGGCCCGCGGCCTCGCCCGATTCGGCGGCGCGGATGGCGGCGATGCGCGAGCTGTCGCGGCGGTTCATCTGTCCCGCGCCGACGCCCACCGTGGCGCCGTCCTTGGCATAGACGATGGCGTTCGACTTCACATGCTTGCAGACCGTGAAGGCGAACAGCAGGTCGTCGAGTTCCTTCGGCGTGGGCGACCGCTTGGTCACGACCTTGAGGTCGGCCTTCGTGAGATGTCCGTTGTCGCGCGTCTGGAATAGATAGCCGCCGGCCACGCTCTTCAGGGTCATGCCGGCGGTCGTCGGATCGGGCAGGGCGCCGGCCAGCAGCACGCGCACGTTCTTCTTGGTGGCGAGGATCGCCAGCGCCTCCGGCGTCGCGTCGGGCGCGATCACGACTTCGAGGAACAGCTTCACCAGTTCCGCCGCGACCTTGGCCTCGAGCGTGCGGTTCACCGCGACGATGCCGCCGAAGATCGAGACGGGATCGCAGTCATAGGCTTTCTGGTAGGCCTTGAACTGGTCGGGATCGACCGCCACGCCGCAGGGATTGGCGTGCTTCACGACGACGATCGCCGATTCGGCGAACTCCGCCACGCATTCGTAGGCCGATTCGGTGTCGCCGATATTGTTGTAGGACAGTTCCTTGCCCTGGACCATGCGCGCCGTGGCAACGCCGGGCCGCTTGCTGCCGTCACTGTAGAAGGCCGCCTTCTGGTGCGGGTTCTCGCCGTAGCGCAGGGTCTGCACGCGTTCGGCCGAGAGGGTCAGCCGCTCAGGGAAGGTCTCGCCTTCCTGCGTGGCGAACCAGTTGGCGATCGCCGAGTCATACGACGCGGTGCGGGCATAGGCCTTGGCCGCGAGCTTGCGGCGCAGCGCCAGGGTCGTGGCGCCCTTGTTGGCATCGAACTCCTGCAGCACCGAGGCATAGTCCTTGGGGTCGACCACGATCGTCACGAAGTCGTGGTTCTTGGCCGAGGCGCGGATCAGCGCCGGACCGCCGATGTCGATGTTCTCGACGCAGGTCGGGAAGTCGGCGCCGCGCGCGACGGTCGCCTCGAACGGGTAGAGGTTCACCACCACGAGATCGATGCCGGCGATCTTGTGGTCGCTCATCGCCTTCTGGTGGCCGGCGTCGGTGCGGCGGGCGAGGATGCCGCCATGGATCGAGGGCTGCAGGGTCTTGACCCGCCCGTCCATGATCTCGGGGAAGCCAGTATGGTCGCTGACCTCGACGACCTTCAGGCCGGCGTCGCGCAGCGACTTGGCCGACCCGCCGGTCGACAGGATTTCCACCCCGTGCGCCGCCAGCGCCTTGCCCAGTTCGACCAGGCCCTCCTTGTCGGAAACGGAAATCAGCGCGCGCTGGATGCGGGCCAGGTCGGGCGTGGGCGAGGGAACATATTGGGTCGAGGCGGACATGGCCGGTCTTTTAGGGCGCGGGGGCGAACCCCGCTACGTCCTGCCCTGTGTCATATGGGCTTTTTTTGCTCGCTTCGGATGACTCGGCCGGTCCGGGGCCACCGCCTCGGAAAAGGGCTCCAGCAATTGCGGGATCGCACGCATCGTGCGTATTGTTCAGAAACCAAAGAGGAGGGGACAATGTCTGCGTTCAATACGGTTCGTTTCCGCGTAAAGCCCGGCCGCGACCAGGAGTTCCTGGACGCCCACGAGAGCATCGCTCGAGCATGGCCGGGCCTCGCACATGCCAACATCATCAAGACTGGCGATCGCGCCTACTGCCTGATTGCCGAGTGGCCGGACATGGACGCGTGCATCGCCGCGCGGCCCGCCATGATCGCGACGCTCAATTCGTTCCGCGATACGCTGGAAAATCTCGGCAACGGTCTCGGCGTCACGGATGCCGTGGCGGGCACGGTCGTCATGGCGGCGAAATAGCTCGCCACGCGACCGGCGGATCTAGGCGTCCGCGCCCTCCAGGACGCGGACCTTGAAGCCTTCGGCCTGCAGCGCCGCGACCAGCTCGCGGGCGTGGTCGCGGTCGCGGCTCTCGACGGTCACGTCGAGCTCTGTGGATTTGGCCACCACGCTGCCGAAGAGGCGCTGGTGCTGCACTTCGACGATATTGCCGCCGGCGCCGCCGATCAGGCCGGCCACGCGGGCGAGCTGGCCGGGCAGGTCGGGGATCATCAGGCGCAGGCGCACGATCCGGCCGTCGCGCACCAGACCGCGCAGCAGGACCGAGGCCAGCAGGCGGGTGTCGATGTTGCCGCCGCACAGGATCAGCCCGACCGTGCGGCCGGCGAAGACCTCCGGGTGAGCCAGTAGCGCGGCGAGCCCCGCGGCGCCGGCGCCCTCGGCCACGGTCTTCTCGACCTCGAGGAACAGGGCGATGGCGCGCTCGATCGCTACCTCGTCGACCGTCAGCACCCGGTCGACCAAAGCGCGGGCGATGGCGAGCGGCGCCTGGCCGATGTCGCGGACGGCGATGCCCTCGGCGATCGTGTCACCGCCCACGCTCACCGTCTCGCCGGCCAGGAGCTGGCGCATCGCGGAGTAGCCGGCCGATTCGACGCCGATCAGCCTCGCGTCGGGCTTGAGGCCGCGCGCGGCGACGGCGCAGCCGGCCAGCATGCCGCCGCCACCGACCGGCACGACCAGCGTGTCGATCGTGGGCGCATCGGCCAGCATCTCCAGCGCGATCGTGCCCTGGCCGGCGATGATTCGCGGATCGTCGTAGGGATGGACGAAGACCAGCTTCTCGGCGTCGGCCAGCCGATGCGCCTCGGCCGCCGCCTCCGCCAGGGTGTCGCCGATCAGCACGACCCGCGCGCCATGGCCGCGCGTGTGCTTCACCTTGGTGTTGGGCGTGAAGGACGGCATCACGATGGTGGCGGGAATCCCGAGCCGTCCCGCGTGATAGGCGACGCCCTGGGCGTGGTTGCCGGCCGACATGGCGATGACGCCGCGCCGGCGCTCCTCGTCGCTGAGCTGCAGCAGCGTGTTCAGCGCGCCGCGTTCCTTGAACGAGGCGGTGAACTGCAGGTTCTCGAACTTGATCCAGACGTCGGCTTTGGCGATGCGTGACAGTGTCTCGCTGCGCAGGCAGGGCGTGTGAACGACCGCACCCTCGATGCGCGCGGCGGCGGCGAGCACGTCGAAAAACGTTACGGGGAGAGCGTCCGCTACGGGGATCTTCACGTCGGTTCGCTCAGCCGGCCATCTTGCGGTCGAGCCAGTCCTGCGTGCGGTAGAGGGCGCCGATCAGCGGCAGATAGAGCGAGGGGTCGCCGTTGTAGAGCGGGTGCTCGGGGAACTCGCGGCCGTCGAAGGCATTGACCGGTGCGTTGGAACCGCCGGCGATTTTCCTGGCCGTCTGGGTGCCGAGATAGGTCATCATCGCGACGCCGCTGCCGTTGCAGGCCAGCAGGTAGTGCATGCCGTCGTCCTGGCCCATGTGCGACATCGAATCGAGCGCGAAGGCGACGTTGCCCGTCCAGACATGCGTGATGCGGATGCCCTTCAGCTGCGGGAAGCGGTCGATCATGTACTGGTAGAGGATCGGCGCGCTCACTTCCGGCGGGGCCGCCGTGAAGCGGGCGCGACCTCCGAAGATCATGTATCGGGCGTCAGGCGAGAGCCGGTAATAGGTCAGCACCCGCTTGGTGTCGCCGATAGAGCGCTGCATCGGAATGAGATCCGTCGCCGGCATCGGCAGTTCTTCGGTGGCGATGATGTGGCTGGCGACAGGCACGACGCGCATCTTCAGCTTGGGCGTCAGGTCGCCGGTGTAACCGTTGGTCGCGATGACGACTTCCCGGCAGGCGATCGGGCCCTTGGCCGTCAGCACGCGCCAGCCGCTTCCCGTCTTCGCGTCCTTGGTCTTCTCGATCCGCTCGGCCTCGACCTCGCCGCACAGGACCGCGCCCTGGGCGTGCGCGGCTTCGAGCAGGCCCTTGTAGTAGCGCGCGGGGTGGAGGTTGCCGCCGCTCTTCACGTACATGCCGCCATAGTAATAGTCGGACGCCATCATCTCGCGTACCCGCTCTCGCGGGATCATTTCGGCGCCGACATTGGCGTACTTGTTGAACATCTCGACCTTGCGCGCCTGGTCGTCGTAGTGCTTCGGCGTCCAGGCGCCGGTGAAGCGGCCGTTGGTGATCAGACCGCAGTCGATCTTCTCGCGATGGATGATGTCGATCAGCGTCTGCAGCGAATCCGAGCCGCTGCCCAGGAACGCCGCCTTGTTCGCCTCGAACTCGGCCTCGACCTTGGGGTTCTTGCCGCCCAGCCCCTTGGCGATGTTGGTGCCGCCCGAGAGCATGCCGCCGTTGCGCGTCGAGGCGCCGATGCCGAACACGCCGCGCTCCAGCACCACGCAGTCGATGCCGTTGCGCCTCAGTTCCAGCGCGGTCGAGAGGCCACCGTAGCCGGCGCCCACGATCACCACGTCGGTCTTCGCCGGCGGATCGACACTCAACGCGTTGTTGGGCGTCCACGCCTCCCACCACCAGGGTTGCGCCTTGAAGCTGGGGTGGAAGATGTCGGTGCGCATCCTAGAAGTCCGTCACTTTCCCGTTGAACTGCCAGTCGCCGTAGCGCGTCGGCTCGGGGCCGGGTGGGCCGCCGATCTCCTCGACCTTCTTGGGCTTCTCAGGCGTGGGGGGAGTTGCCGGCTCGGCCCCGGCTGAGGGTGCCGGCGGCTCCGGCGGGATGGGCTTGCTGGTGTCGGTCATGGCCGCATGATGCCTGTCCCTACCTTGATTCGCCACTTTTGCAGACCAAGTTACCCGGCATGAATTACTTCAAGACCGCCCTCCTGCTCGCCGCGCTGACGGGCTTCGTCCTCGTGGCGGGTTACCTGCTGGGAGGCCAGACCGGCCTCGTCATCGCCCTCGTCGCCGCGCTGGGCATGAACCTCTTCGCCTACTGGAACAGCGACCAGATGGTCCTGCGCATGGCCAATGCCCAGGAAGTCGGGCCCCAGAACGCGCCGGAACTGTTCAACATCGTCCACGAGCTGGCGCAGCGCGCCGGCCTGCCGATGCCGCGCGTCTACCTGATCGACGAGGAGCAGCCCAACGCCTTCGCGACCGGCCGCGATCCCGAGCATGCCGCCGTGGCCGCGACCACCGGCCTGCTGCGCCACCTCAGCCGCGAGGAAGTGGCCGGCGTCATGGCGCACGAGCTGGCGCATGTCCGCCACCGCGACACCTTGATCATGACCGTGGCCGCGACCCTGTCGGGCGCCATTGGCATGCTGGCGAGCTTCGGCGGCCTGATGGGCGGCGGCCGCGATTCCGAGGGCCGGCCGCTGGTCAATCCGATCGTCGCCATCGCCGCTATGATCCTGGCGCCGATGGCCGCCATGCTGGTGCAGATGGCGATCAGCCGTGGCCGCGAATACGAGGCCGACCGCATGGGCGCGGAGATTTGCGGCCAGCCGCAGTGGCTCGCCTCGGCGCTCGCCAAGCTGCATGCCGGCACGCAGCAGATCCACAACGAGGCGGCCGAGCGCAATCCGGCGACCGCGCACATGTACATCGCCAATCCCCTGGCGGCGGCCGGCGGCATGTCGAGCCTGTTCTCGACCCACCCGCCGATGGAGGAGCGCATCGCGCGCCTGCAGGCGATGGGCGGCCAGAGCTACGCCCAGCCGCGCCCGCAGGCCTCGTCGACGCCCCGCCGCGGCCCCTGGGGCGGCGCTGCGCCCGAGGCCCCGCGCCGTGGGCCGTGGGGCTGATCGACGAAGAGTAAAGGTCCTTCGCTGCGCTCAGGATGACAACTTGTTTGCAGTTGGCGCGCTGCGCTAATCCCGACACCCATTGTCATCCCGAGCCTTGCGAGGGACCTTTGCGCGTCGCCAGCTAATCCTTCGGCGGCAGCGCCGCGGGTTCATCGCCCAGGTCGACGGCGAGGATGCGTTCGCCGCGGCGGGTGATCGCCGTGGTCGAGGTGTCGATCTCGCGCAGGTCCTTTTCGGTCTGGGCGAAGTGCTTCTTGAGATTGTCGACCCGGTCGTCGAGCCGCTTCACGTCGCCCAGCAGCAGCCCGACCGTCTTCTGGATCTCGCCGGCCTGCTCGCGCATGCGCACGTCCTTCAGGACGGCGCGCACCGTATTGAGCGTCGCCATCATGGTGGTCGGCGATACGATCCACACTCGCGCCCTGTAGGATTCCTCCACGAGGCCGGTGAAGTTGGCGTGCAGCTCGGCATAGACGGCTTCCGAGGGCAGGAACATCAGTGCCGATTCGGCAGTCTCACCGGGCACGATGTATTTGCTGCGAATGTCGGCGATGTGCTTGCGGATCGCCTGCTGGAAGCTGCGCTGCGCCGCCAGCAGCGCCGCCCCGTCGCCGGCGGGCACCGCGCGCAGCAGGCTGTAGCTCTCGAGCGGGAACTTGGCGTCGATGGCGATCGGGCCCGGTGGGTTGGGCAGCCGGAGCAGGCAGTCGGCGCGCACGCCGGTCGAGAGCGTTTCCTGGAAGGCATAGGCCGAGGGCGGCAGCGCGCTCTGGACCAGGTCGTTCAGCTGCACCTCGCCGAAGGCGCCGCGCGCCTGCTTGTTGGACAGGACCTCCTGCAGGCTCACGACCTGGGTCGAGAGCTCGCCGATCTTCTTCTGCGCCTCGTCGATGCGCGCCAGCCGCTCGCGCAGGTCGGTGACGATCTGGCCCGTGGCCTTTTCGGTGCGGTCGAGTCGCTCGGCGACGACCTTGGCCAGGGCCTGCTCCTGCTCGCGCAGCGACTTCTCGACCCGCTGCACGGTCTCGGCCTGCTGGCTCAGCGCCAAGGCGAGCTGCTGCTGCATCCGTTGCTCGGCCTCGCGGCTGCCGCCGCCCTGGCGCATCAGCACCACGACCAGGACGAGGACCAGCACGACGACGGCGGCGAGGAGGGCGATCGTCTGAATATCCATTGTCCGACGTTATAATCCGCCGGCTCGACAAGCGCACGGTCGGCCGGTAATCCAAGCGTCCCATGGCTCGCAAATACGATCCCCCCGCGCACGATCCGGACGTCTGGCTGTTCGACCTCGACAACACGCTCTACCCGTCGCGCTGCAACCTGTTCGCGCAGATCGACGTGCGCATCGGGCGCTACATCGCCGACTGGCTGAAGGTCACGCCGGAAGAGGCGCGGGTCGTCCAGAAGCAGTACTGGCGCGATCACGGTACCTCGATGCGCGGGATGATGAGCCTGCACGGAGTCGATCCCACGCACTATCTCGACTACGTCCACGACATCGACTATTCGCCGGTCGAGGCCAATCCGGCGCTCGAAGCGTCGCTGCGCGCGCTGCCCGGCCGCAAGATCATCTTCACCGCGGGCGACGTGCCGCACGCCGAGCGCGTGATGGAGCGGCTGGGCGTCGCGCATCATTTCGAGGCCATCTTCGACATCGCGGCGGGCGAATACTGGCCCAAGCCCCATCCGCAGATCTACGACGCGCTGGTGAAGAAGCACGACATCGATCCGACGCGCGCCGCCTTCGCCGACGACATCTCCGTCAACCTGAAGCCCGCCGCCGACATCGGCATGCGCACGGTGTGGATCCGCACCGACGAGAGCGTGAAGCGCGCGGCCGATGCCGATCTCAGCCACATCCATCACCAGACCGACGACCTCGCCACGTGGCTCGACGACTGGCTGACCGAAAGGAACCTGAAGACGTGAAGATCCTGATTCTCGGCGCCGGCGCGGTCGGCGGCTACTGGGGCGCGCGCCTCACCCAGGCCGGCATCGACACCACCTTCTTGCTGCGCGAGAAGCGCGCAGAGAAGGTGCGCCAGGAAGGCCTCGTTGTGAAGAGCCCCAAGGGCGACGCCGTCGTGCCGGTCAAGGTGGTGACCAAAGGCAGCGAGGGCGGGCCCTATGACGTCATCGTGCTGGCCTGCAAGGCCTACGACCTCGATTCGGCCATGGAGTCCATCGCCCCGGCGGTCGGACCCGACACGGTCATCGTGCCGATGCTGAACGGCCACGCCCATTTCGCCGCGCTCGACGCGAAGTTCGGCGCGGCGCGTGTCGCCGGTGGTCTCGCCCGCATCTCGGGCATGCTGGGCCCCAACGGCGAGATCCTGCACAGCGGCGCCTCGGGCGTGTCGTTCGGCGAACGGGACGGCAAGCCCGTCCGCAAGGCGCTGGTCGAACTCGACGCGGCCTGCAAGAAGGCCGGCATCGACGGCGGACTGAACGACAACATCAACCAGGATCTCTGGGATAAGTGGATCATGCTGTCGACCATCGCGGGCATGTGCGCCTCGATGCGCGGCACGATCGGCGACATCATGGAGAGCGAGGACGGCGCCGCGATCGTCGCCGAGACGCTGGAAGAGAGCCGCAAGGTCGCCGTGGCCGAGGGCCAGGCGCCCAGCGACAAGGTTGTCGCCAACCTGAAGGGCATGCTGACGGCCAAGGGGTCCAAGGCGGTCGCCTCGATCCTGGGCGACATGGAGAAGGGCGGCGCGGCGGAGGGCAAGCAGATCGTCGGCGACATGCTGGCGCGCGCGCGCAAGCACGGCATCGCTGCGCCCAACCTGCGCTATGCCTACGCCCATCTGCAGACGTACGAAGCCCGCCGCGCGCGTGGCGGCTTGAAGTAGAGGTTGCCATGAAGATCCTGATCCTCGGCGCCGGCGCGATCGGCGGCTATGTCGGCGGACGCCTGCACCAGAGCGGCGCGGACGTGACCTTCCTCGTGCGCGCTGGTCGCAACGAGGCGCTGCAGCGCGACGGGCTGGTGATCAAGAGCACCAAGGGCGACGTCACCCAGAAGGTGAAGACGGTCACGAACGGCGCCGAAGGGGGGCCGTATGACGTCATCCTGCTGACCTGCAAGGCCTACGACCTCGACTCGGCGATGGATGCGATCGCGCCGGCAGTCGGCGCCAACACCACGATCGTGCCGCTGCTGAACGGCATGCGGCATCTCGAGGCGCTGGATGCCCGGTTCGGTGCGGAGAAGGTGGTCGGCGGGCTCGCGCGGGTCGGCGTCGCGATGGATGGTGCGGGCCACATCCTGCACACCAGCCCCTTCGCCGTGATCTCGTTCGGCGAGCGCGACGGAAAGCCGGCGCGCAAGGCGCTGGTCGATCTCGATGCGGCCATCAAGGCATCGGGCATCGACGGCGGGCTCAACGCGAACATCGTCCAGGACCTCTGGGACAAGTGGATCATGTTGTGCACGCTCGCCTCGACCTGCTGCCTGATGCGCGGCTCCTCGGGCGACGTCCTCGAAGCCGACGAAGGCCTGGCGATCGTGCTGGAGACCGTCGAGGAAGGCCGCAAGGTCGGCGCCGCCGCAGGCCACGACCCCGGCGAGAAGGGCCTGAAGACCATCCGCTCGTTCCTGACGGTGAAGGGCTCGAAGTTCACCGCCTCGATGCTGCACGATCTCGAGAAGGGCGGCATGGTCGAGGCCGACCATATCGTGGGTGACATGATCGCCCGCGCGAAGAAGGCGGGCATCGCGACGCCCAACCTCCGCCTCGCCTATGCGCACCTGCAGGTCTATCTCGCGAAGCGCGCCCGCAAAGCGGCTTGAAAGCCGGCACCGGAGGGCTTAACTCTTCCGCATGAGCTTTTCGGGCCCCTTGTCGCGCGTGCCGCGACGGAACCATCCCATCGCGGAAGCGTAAACCCCGAGCCGGCCTCTCTGTGTCCCGGCATCGGGGCACGATCGCGTTTCGCGATCACCGATCCTTTTCAAACCGTCTTCATCAATGCAGGAGCATCCGCGATGCCCGCCGTTGCACGTAACCGTTCCGTCCCCAACATCGTCGTCAGCGATTCCGACTGCGATCGCCTCACCGACCTCGCCACCGCGTCGCTGGAGCGCCTGCCGGAAGTCGCCGAGGAACTGTTGTCCGAGATGGAGCGTGCCAGGGTGGTGAGCGAGGACAAGGTGCCGGCGGACGTCGTGCGCATGGGCTCGACCGTGACCTTCCGGTCGGACGCCGGGACCGATGGCGAGCAGCACGAACTCACCGAGACCCTGGTCTATCCCGCCGACGAGGACAGCGACGCGCACAAGCTGTCGGTCATGACGCCCGTGGGCGCGGCACTGATCGGCCTCGCGGTCGGCCAGTCCATCTCCTGGACCGCCCGCGCTGGCCGCAAGCACCGGCTCACGGTCGTGAAGGTTTCCTGACTCTGAGAGCTTGAGCCTTTCCTCCCCATTCAGATGGGGAGGTGGCCCGCAGGGCCGGAGGGGTCATGACCCCATCGCCCTCGTAAGACGAGGGCACTTCCCCTTTGCGGACCCCGCAAAGGGGGAGAGACTGGGTTCGCGCGCTACCTCCGCGAGATCAGCGCTCCATACGCGGCGAGCGCCGCATGGTTCACGAGATCGCTGACGGTGGCGCCCATCTGCACGATCTGGACCGGCTTCGACAGGCCGTCGATCACCGGGCCGATCACCGTCACGCCGCCCAGCGACTGCATCAGGCGCGAGGAGATGTGGGCGGAGTGCAGGCCCGGCATGACCAGGATGTTGGCCGGGCCGGTAAGGCGCGTGAAGGGATAGGTCGACTTCAGCAACTCGAAATCGAGCGCCATGTCGGCCTGCATCTCGCCGTCATACTCGAAGTCGACCTGCTCGGCGTCGAGCAGGCGGATCGCCTTGCGGATGCGGTCGATGCGTTCGATCTCGCGGCTGCCGAAGTTCGAGAAAGAGAGGAACGCGACCCGGGGCTCGTGGCCCATCATGCGGGCGTTCTTCACCATCTGCTTGGCGATGGTGGCGAGCTGCTCGGGCGTCGGCGTCTCGTTGATCGAGGTGTCGGCGAGGAACACCGTTCCCTGACGCGACACCACGATCGAGTAGCCCATCGGCACCTTGCCGGCGTCGATGTTGATCACGCGCTTGACGTCCGCGTAGCACTCGGGGAATCGCCGGGTGATGCCGGTCACCATGCCGTCGGCATCGCCCGCCGCGACCATACAGGCGCCGAACACGTTGCGGCCCTGGTTGACCATGCGCTGCACGTCGCGGTGCAGGTAACCGTCACGCTGCAGCCGCTTGTAGACGAGGTCGGTATAGGGGGCGTTCTTGGTCGACAGGCGCGCATTGTGGATTTCGAGCCCCGTATCGTCGGTGATGCCGAGCGACTTCATGGTCTCGCGCACCTGCTCCTCGCGGCCGATCAGGATCGGCGTGCCGTAGCCGTTGTCGCGGAACATGACGGCCGCACGGATCGTGCGCTCCTCCTCGCCCTCGGCGAAGACGATGCGCTGCGGATTGGCCTTCACCTGCTCGAACAGGCTCTGCAGGAAATGCGTGGTCGGATCGAGGCGGCCACTGAGGCTGCGCTTGTATTCCGCCATATCGGTGATCTGCTTCTGCGCGACGCCGGACTCCATGGCCGCCTTGGCGACGGCCGCGGAGACCTCGACGATCAGGCGCGGATCGAACGGCACCGGCACGATGTATTCTGGCCCGTAACGCAGGCGGCGGCCGGAATAGGCGCGATCGACCTCGTCGGGCACATCCTCGCGGGCGAGCTTGGCCAGCGCCTCGGCGGCGGCGACCTTCATCGCCTCGTTGATCGTCGTGGCGCGCACGTCGAGCGCGCCACGGAAGATGTAGGGGAAGCCCAGCACATTGTTGATCTGGTTCGCGTAGTCCGAGCGGCCGGTGGCGACGATCGCGTCGCCGCGGGCGGCGCGCACGTCCTCCGGGGTGATCTCCGGATCGGGATTGGCCATGGCGAAGATGATCGGCTTGGCCGCCATCGACTGGACCATTTCCTTGGTGACCGCACCCTTCACCGAGAGGCCGAAGAACACGTCGGCGCCCTTCATCGCTTCTTCGAGGGTGCGCGCCTTGGTGCGCACCGCGTGGGCGCTCTTCCACTGGTTCATGCCCTCGGTGCGGCCCTGGTAGATCACGCCCTTGGTGTCGCAGAGAATGGCGTTCTCGTGTGGCATGCCCATCGCCTTGACGAGCTCGATGCAGGCGATCGATGCGGCTCCCGCGCCGTTGACCACCATCTTGATGTCCTTGATGTCACGCCCGGTGAGGTGCAGCGCGTTGATCAGGCCGGCAGCCGACACGATCGCCGTGCCGTGCTGGTCGTCGTGGAAGATCGGGATGTTCATCAGCTCCCGCAGGCGCTGCTCGATGATGAAGCATTCCGGCGCCTTGATGTCCTCGAGGTTGATGCCGCCGAAGGTCGGCCCGAGGTAGCGCACGCAATTCACGAACTGGTCGACGTCCTTGGTGTCGACCTCAAGGTCGATGCAGTCGACGTCGGCGAAGCGCTTGAACAGGACGGCCTTGCCTTCCATCACCGGCTTGCCGGCCAGCGCGCCGATGTCGCCCAGGCCCAGCACCGCCGTGCCGTTGGAGATCACGGCCACCAGATTGCCCTTGATCGTGTAGTCGTAGGCGGTCGACGGATCCTTCTCGATCGCCAGGCAGGGGGCGGCGACGCCCGGGGAGTAGGCCAGCGCCAGGTCGCGCTGCGTGACCAGCGGCTTGCTGGCAATGATCTCGATTTTGCCGGGTCGACCCGAGCGATGCATGATCAGCGAATCGCCGTCGAGATCGCCCATCTGGTTGCTGACCATTTCTTCCGAGCTCTTGCCCGCCATCTGCTGTTTCTCTCCCAGTTGAGACCGCATATTGGCGGTATTCTACGAACCATGCCAGACGGCCATCCCGCGCTGCAGCGCACGCTCACTGCCCAAATATCGTCCACCTCTCGTCCACATGGATCAGCCGGTGGCGTGTGCTAGATCGAACCTTCCCCGAGGAAGTTCCAGTGCCGGACAGTCCGACCATCCCCGCCGACGCCACGCCGATGATGCGCCAGTACCTGGCGATCAAGGCCGCGCATCCGGACCATCTGGTATTCTACCGGATGGGCGATTTCTACGAGCTGTTCTTCGACGATGCGGTGAAGGCTTCGGCGGCGCTCGACATCGCGCTGACCAAGCGCGGCCAGCATCTCGGCGAAGACATCAAGATGTGCGGCGTGCCGGTGCACAGCCACGAGGCCTACCTGTCGCGCCTGATCCGCCAGAGCTTCAAGGTCGCGGTCTGCGAGCAGGTCGAGGACCCGGCCGAAGCCAAGAAGCGCGGTGCCAAGTCGGTGGTCGAGCGGGCCGTGGTGCGGGTCATCACGCCGGGCACGCTCACCGAGGACTCCCTGCTCGATGCGCGCAGCCACAATTACCTCGCGGCGCTCTCCGAGGCGCAGGGCGACCTGGCCCTGGCCTGGCTCGATCTCTCGACCGCCGATTTCGCGACCCAGCCGCTGCTGCCTGGGCAGTTGGCGGCCGCGCTGGCCCGGCTGTCTCCGGGCGAGTTACTGGTGCCCGACCGGCTGCTGGCGCGCGAGCCACTGAAGGCGCAGCTGGAGGAGTGGAATGCGGTCCTGACGCCGCTGCCCTCGGCGCGGTTCGACAGCGACAATGCCCGCAAGCGCCTGCTCCAGGCCTTCAACGTCGCGGCACTGGAGAGTTTCGGCGATTTCTCGCGGGCTGAGGTCGCGGCCTGCGGCGCGCTCCTCGACTATGTCGAGTTGACCCAGGCCGGCAAGCGCCCGGCGCTGGTGCCGCCGCGCCGCGAGCGCGCCGACGGCACGATGGAGATCGACCCGGCGACGCGGCGCAATCTCGAGCTGGTGAAGAGCCTCGACGGACGCCGTGACGGCAGCCTGCTGGCCACCATCGACCGCACCCTGACCGGCCCGGGCGCGCGTCTGCTGGCCGAACGCATCGCCGCGCCCCTGACCGACCGCGCCGAGATCGAACGCCGGCTCGACCTGGTGCAGCTCTTCGTCGAGCGGCCGGCCGTGCGCGAACGGGTGCGCGAGGCGCTGCGCCGCACGCCCGACATCGAGCGCGCCCTGCAGCGCCTGTCGGTCGGCCGCGGCGGCCCGCGCGACCTCGCTGCGTTGCGCGATGGCCTGGACCTGGGCGAGGCGCTCGCCCAGTCGCTGCGCGCCGAGCCTGAGGCGCTGCTGCCCCCGCCGGCGCCGCTCGCGGAAATCGTCATGTGCTGCTCCGACCACGGCGCCACCGTGGCGGCGCTCGCCGAGGCGCTGGCCGACGAGCCGCCGCTGCTGGTGCGCGACGGCGGCTTCGTGCGGCCGGGCTACCGGCCGGAGCTGGACGAGCAGCGCACCCTGCGCGACGACAGCCGCAAGACGGTGGCGGGCCTCGAAGCGAAGTATCGGACCGCGACCGGCGTGCCGTCGCTCAAGATCCGGCACAACAACATGATCGGCTACCACATTGAGGTGACGGCAACGCACGCCGACAAGCTCGATCTGGCAGCCCTGGGCTTCACGCGGCGGCAGTCGATGTCGAACGCGACGCGCTTCAGCACCGCGGAACTCGCCGATCTCGAGACCCGCATCGGCCGCGCCGCCGACCAGGCGCTGGCGCTTGAAATGGCCGTGTTCGAAGAGCTGGTCGCCAAGGTCATGGCGGTGGCGGCTTCGATCGCGGCGGCCGGCCGTGCGCTGGCCTCGCTCGACGTCTCCTCGGCGCTGGCCGAGCTGGCGGCCAGCAGCAACCATGTGCGACCCGTACTCACCGACGATCCGGCCTTCGCCATCGAGGGCGGCCGCCATCCCGTCGTCGAGGCGGCGCTGGCCCGCCAGAACGGCGCGGGCTTCGTGCCCAACGACTGCTACCTCGGCACCGAGCGCCGGCTGTGGCTGCTCACCGGTCCGAACATGGCCGGCAAATCGACCTTCCTGCGCCAGAACGCGCTGATCGCCGTGATGGCGCAGGCCGGCGCCTTCGTGCCGGCAAAGGCCGCCACCATCGGCATCGTCGACCGCCTGTTCAGCCGGGTCGGTGCCGCCGACGATCTCGCCCGCGGCCGCTCGACCTTCATGGTCGAGATGGTCGAGACCGCGGCGATCCTGAACCAGGCGACGGCGCGGAGCCTCGTCATCCTCGACGAGATCGGCCGCGGCACCGCGACCTTCGACGGTCTCTCGATCGCTTGGGCGACGCTCGAGCATCTGCACGACGTGAACAGGTGCCGCGCGCTGTTCGCCACCCACTATCACGAGCTGGGGGCGCTGAAGGAGCGGCTGACCGCGCTGGCGCCCTACACGATGCGCGTCAAGGAGTGGCAGAACGAGGTCGTGTTCCTGCACGAGGTCGCGCCCGGCGCCGCCGACCGTTCCTACGGCATCCACGTGGCGCAACTCGCCGGCCTTCCCGCCGCTGTCGTGTCGCGCGCCGAGGAAGTGCTGGCGGTGCTGGAGAAGGGCGAACAGTCGAGCGCGGTCACCCGCCTCGCCGACGACCTCCCCCTCTTCGCCGCCGCCCCCGCGCGTCCCGCGAGCGGTGCGGGGAAGACGAAGGAATCGGAAGTCGAGAAGGCGCTGGCGGCCATCAATCCCGACGAGCTCACGCCACGCGAGGCACTGGAAGCGCTTTATGCCTTGCGCCAACGACTATCGGAATCGTAGCGGCAATCACCTCATCGTTGTCATCCCGAGCGCAAGCGAGGGACCTTTGATTGGCGGCCGCTAAAGGTCCCTCGCTTGCGCTCGGGATGACAGTGGGTGGGTTGCGCGTTCGTGCGTCCGCTCAGGCGAACGCCTTCCGCGCCAGCGCAGCACCTTCGCTCAGCGCGCGCAGCTTGCCGTAGGCGACGCCGAGCGTCATCGGGGCCATGCCGCAGTTGGTGCAGGCCTGGATGCGCTCGGGGTCGACGAACTCGGTGGCGAGCTTCAGGGTCGCGGCGACTTCCTCCGGCGTCTCGACCTTGTCGGAGGCGACGTTGATGGCGCCGACCAGCACTGTCTTGGTCTTCAGGAGCCTCATCAGCTCGGGCGGCACATGGCTGTCGCGGCATTCCAGCGAGACCTGCTGGATCGAGCTGCGATCGAGCGCCGGGAAGGTTTCTTCGTACTGACGCCAGCTCTCGCCCAGCGTCTCCTTCCACTTGTTGTTGGCCTCGATGCCGTAGCCGTAGCAGATGTGCACGGCGGTCGTGCACTTCAGCCCCTCGGCCGCCTTTTCCAGCGCCGGCACGCCCCAGTCCACCGTCTCTTTGAGGTAGACGTTGAAGGCGGGCTCATCGAACTGCACGACATCGACGCCGAGTGCTTCGAGGTCCTTCGCTTCCTGGTTCAGCAGCTCGGCGAAGGCAAAGGCCATCTTCACCCGGTCGCCGTAGTAGCCGTCGGCTAGGGTGTCGATCAGCGTCATCGGGCCGGGCAGGGTGAACTTGAGCTTGCGCGAGGTGGCGGCGCGGGCGATGCGCGCCTCGCGCTCATGCACGAACCGGCGACGCTTCAGGGCCGAGGTGACGGTCGGACAATCGGCGTCGTAGCGGTTGTTGCGGATGCCCATGCGCACCTTCTTGTCGAAGTCGACGCCGTCGACCTCGGCCAGGAAGCCATGCACGAAATGCTGCCGCGCCTGCTCGCCGTCGCTCACGATGTCGAGGCCGGCCTCTTCCTGGCGGCGGATGGCGAGGAAGGTGGCATCGTCCTTGGCCTCGAACAGCGGCTCTCCCGACAAGGTCCACGGCGCCCACAGGACGTTGGGCGTGGCGAGCCAGGCCGGCTTGGGCAAGCTGCCCGCGAGCGTCGTCTCGAACATGGCTGTTTCCTCTTTTCTAGCTGGTCGTGTTGTTCGTGGCCGGCACCGGCAGGTTCGATCCGCGCGGCGATGACGGAAGCGCCCCGGACGGCACGCCTTCGGGCGGCAGGATCTGCCCGTAGGTGCCGGGAGCCCGCCATTGCAGCGTGCCGAAGGCGCCGCAGCTCTCGCAGACCGGCCGCCAGCCCTCGTGATGGGCGCCGCACGCGGTGCAGCGCCAGGCACGATCGGCCGGCGCATCCGCGGCACGGCTCAGCCACGCGCGCACCTTGTCCTGTCCGGTCTGCTCACGCTCCTCGACTTCGGCCATGAGGCGGCAGACGCGGGTCGACGGATTGGTGCCGGCGGCGCTGTCGAGATGACGGCGCGCCTCGCCCCACAGGCCGGCGTCGAGCGAGGCCTGGGCGAGCACCAGGTGGCTTTCGATGTCGGACGGATTGAGCGCGGCCAGCCGTCGCGCGACGGCGATCCGCTTCAGCGCCTCGGTTTCACCCGAGGCTTCGAGATAGAGCGAGGCGAGATCGGGATGCGGCGCCAGCGCCCAGCCGCGCTCGATCGTCTTCATCGCCTTCTTCGATTCGCCGCCCTTGAGCTGCAGCTCGGCCAGCCGCCGCGTAACGGCGATTCGTTCCGGCGCCAGCGCGAACGCTTCGCGGGCCAACGCCAGTGCATCGCTGGGGCGTCCTTCGCGCTCGGCCTCGCGGCTGCGCTCGATCTCCAGCAGGGCCTTCAGGGTACGGCCCTTGTCCGCCGTGACGACCTTGCGCCGGATGCCCGTCTCAAGCGTCTCCTGGGCGGCCCGCCAATGGCCGACCTGGGCCTGCATGTCGAACAGCGAATGCACGACCCACGGAGTCTGCGGCCGCAGCCGGAAGGCACGTTCGGCATGGGCCAGGGCCTGCGCCTGGTCGCCGTCGCGCAGAGACTGGCCGATCAGGCCGCGCAGCCCGAGGAAAGCCATCTGGTCATCGTCGAGCATGGCGGTGAAGGCGCGGCGCGCGCCGTCGCGGTCGCCGTTGAGCTGCGCCGCCTGTGCCGACAGAAGAAGGGTGAGCGCCGGCTCGGACAGGAGTTGCTCGGCCTTGCGCGCATGCTTCTGCGCTTCGACGCCGTCGCCCGCGGCGACGGCAGCGAGGCCTTGGGTCAGTTCGCGATAGCCGCGCCGGCGCCGGCTCTCGCCCCAGCCGTCGAGCAGCGCGCCGGGGGCGCCGACGATCCAGCGGTAGAGCAGCCATCCGCCGACGCTGACCAGGATCAGCACGAGCACGGAAACCATCAGCACGCCGACGCTCGTGTCGAGCCGCCAGCCGCGGAACTCGGCGGTGACGGAGCCCGGCCGTTCGGCCAGCCACACCGCGCCGAGCATCGCCACGATGGCGAAGACGAACCAGATGATGGTGCGCAGGATCGTCATTGCGGGACCTACCGGGCCGAGCCGAGCAGGGTGACAGCCTGCGAGGAAATCTGGTCGGCAGCCTGCTTGGCGGCGAGATTCGCTTCGGCGCGTGACAGCCAGCCGGCGGTGGCGCGCGCCGTCGCAGGCGGCAGCGTCTTCACCAGTGCGACCGCCTTGGAAAGGTCACCGGCCTCGAGAGCGGCTTCCGCCCGCGCGAGCTTGGCTTCCGTGCCGTCGCCTTCGACGTCGTTGCCGACGCGGCGCAGCGAGACCAGCGCCCGCACCTTGCCGAGCAGCCGTTCGCCGAAGGAATCGTCGGCGAGATCGTCGGCCAGCGCGGCCTTGGCGACCGCCGGGAACTCCGCCACCAGCGCGGCGCGCGAGGCCACACCGGTCTGGGCGTAGGTCTGCAGGGCCTTGGCGCTTTCGGTCAGCTTCGCGTCGCCCTGGGCCAGCGGAGCGAGCAGGGCGAGGTCAGTCGCGAAGGGCAAGCCGGATTCGACGGCCGCGCTCAGCCGCGCCGCGATGCCGATGAGGGCGGAGGCGCGCGCCGCGCTCATCGCCTTCTGTTCGCCGGCGTTGCGGGCGCTCGCCTCGCCACGCGCCTTGTCGACGGCCTCGGCCAGCAGTTTCGTCTGATCGCGCTGCACGGCGATCGTCTGGTCCATCGTCTGCACCGTGTTGCGCATCGTCGCGAGTTCGAGGCGCAGGGTGGCGAGCTCCTTTTCCTGCTCCGGGCTCGGCGCCGCCGGTGCCGGTGCCGGTGCCGCGGGTGTGGGGGCCGCGGCCCGACCTTCCAGCGCCTCGATCTTGCTGCGCAGTTCGGTGATCGCCGGATCGGGACCGCTGCTTGCGGGGCTGCCCGGCCGTTCCGCCGCGGCGGCCGAGGCCGCGCGCACCCGCTTCTCCAGATCGTCGAGGCGCGCCGAGAGTTCCCGCTTGGCAGCGTCCACGGAGGCATTGGCCACCGCGGCCGCATCCTGGCGAACCTGCTGCAGATCGAGCGCCGGTGTCGGCGGCACCGCGGTCGAACGCTGACCTTGCCACAGCGCCCGGATCTCGGCCGGCCAGTAGGGCAGGCTGATCAGGGCGCCGGCCAGTACCAGGCAGGAGGCCACCAAGCCGGTGATGAAGGCGCCGACCACACCCAGGCCGCGGCGAACCTCTACAGGCCGGGGTATCACGGGCGATGCCGGCGGCGCGGTCGTCTCGGGAGAAGAAGGTGTATCGCTCATGATGCTCGGTCCTTCTGCGGCCGCCACGGGCAGCCGGTCGATTTCGTCCAGCACGGACTGGCGAGTGGGGCGCGCGGCCGCCACCGTCGCCTTGAATGGCAGGGCGCTCAAGGGCTGGAGCGCCGCAGGGCTGATCGCAATGGCGGTGACGTTGGACAGCGACGCGGAAAGGCCGGCATCCTGCACCAGCCGGGCGAACAGCTCGGAGGCGCGCGGCGAAAAGAACATCGCGGCGTCGAGCGCGCGAGCCTCAACCGCGGCGCGCGCCGAGTCCGGCAGGGCGCTCTCCTGGCGCGCCTCGTACAGGGCGACGCGGCGCACCTCGAACCCGTCCGGGGCTAGGGCGGCCGCGAAATCCTGGGCGATGTCGACGCCGGACACGTGAAGCAGAGGGCCGGCCTTGGGATCGAGGCGCGTTCGCGCCAGCTCGACCAGCGCCTGGGCGTCGCCCGCGGCAGACGCGACCGAGACGAAGCCCAGCCCTTCCGCCGTCGAGGCGGTGGTGTCGCCGACCGCCAGGATAGGCTTGCCGCGCTGCTCGCTGGCCTCGGCCAGGGCCCGCGCGCCATTGGCGCTGCTCAGCAGAATGGCCTGGCAGTCGGCAAGATCGGTGGCGAAATCGGCCGGCGGATGCAGGATCTCGAGACGGAACAGGGGCGCGATGACGGGGACATGGCCGCGCTGGGCCAGCGCCGTCGCCAGCGTGGTCGCCTCGCGTTCCGGCCGGGTGATCAGCACGCGCATGACGCCTCCGTAGCCGGGGCGTCCGGCCGACGCAACGCCGGAGAGATTAAAGAAGCACGACGCCTTCCAGCGCCAGCAGCTGCCGCTTGGTCGGCAGGCCCTGGCCGCCCGAGAAGCCGCCCTCCTTGCCGCCGCTGGCGAGAACCCGGTGGCAGGGCACGATGATGGGGATGGGATTGCGCCCGCAGGCCATGCCGACGGCGCGGGGTCCGGACCCCATCGCCATCGCCATGCCGCCGTACGTCGCGGTTCCGCCGAAGGGG
>JAGNNA010000029.1 GCA_017990895.1 Reyranella sp. | reverse complement strand
TCGTGATGCCGGCGGGAATCACCCCGGAGACGACCTCCTGGAGCATCGGCGCCGCGCCCTTGTACAGCACGTTCTCGAACGACAGCTTGCCTTTCTCCTTGATGAGGTCGCCGACCAGGCGGGCAGAGTTCTCGCTGCTGCCGATCGCGTACTTTCCCGGCTGCGCCCGGATGTCGGCGAAGAGCGCCTTGGCATCGCTGAAGTTGCTCTTGGCCGAGCCGACCAGCGCATAGGCCGTATCCGCAATCGTCGCGATCGGCGTGAAGGCCGTTTCGGTGTCGTAGGGAATCGACTTCAGGAGCACCGGATTGACCGCGTGCGTGCTGGTCGTGAACAGGACTGTCAGCCCGTCGGGCGGCGCATTCGCGACGATATTGCTGCCGAGGATGCCGCTGCCGCCCGGCTTGTTGTCGACGATCACCGACTGCTTCCAGTCATCGGCCAATCGCGCAGTCACCAGGCGGGAAATGATATCCAACGCTCCGCCCGCCGCCGTCGGCACGACGACGCGGACGGGGCCGGCAGGGAATGCCTGTGCCCGCCCGATCGATGGTAAGGCGCCGAGACAGGAGAGCGACATCACTCCCTTGCCGATCGCGCGCCGCGTGATGTTCTTCATGTTTTCCTCCCAGGTGCTTTAGGGAGAAGCTAGAAGGCACGGCCTTCGACCGGCAACGCCCTATCGAGGCAGAATTCTCGATAGAGAATTCGGGATCGCGGTCGGGACTTGTGCCTATCGGGCGCGGTGATCGCGATCGCCCGGTGCCTTGGGGTGAGGATAGGCGTGGGGACGCGCGAATTCCTCGTCCCCCGCCAGCGCTTGGAGTTCCCTCTGTGCTCTCCGCTGGATCTCGACCAGCCGGTCTTCAAGCCCGTAGTCGAAGGGATCCGCCAGCCGCTGCTCGATCTCTCCGCCGGGCTCGGGTGGATTCTCGAGATACCAGCGCACGGTTTTCGGAAGCGCCTGCTCGACCGGCAACGGATCGCGGTACCCGAGCTCTTCCTTGATCCTGGAAATGTCCATCACCCAGTGATGCGGGTGGTCATGCAGCGTATAGGGCAGGGACGGCTTGGCGACATCGTTCGGCAGGCTTGCCAGTTCTATGTGCGTCCCCATGGTCTCCGCCACCATCTCGATGGTCTGGCGCAGTGTCAGGGTGCGCTCATCGCCGCAATTGTAGGACCTGCCGGCGCTTTCCCGTGGTTTGTCGACAGCCAGCAACACGGCATGGGCGAGGTTGCCGGCATATCCATGAGCGGCCAGAAGCAGCCCGCCATCGGGAACGACGATGAAGGGCCGTCTGTCGAGAATACGTTTGATGAAGCACCACTCGCGCGGGATCAGCTGGTGCGGCCCATAGACATAGGGGTACCGGAACATGGTCGCGGTCGGATGGGCCTCGAAGATCGATTGCTCGGTCTCGGTCATCAACCGGGAGAAGCGCAGTTCATCGTCTCCCGTGACAAGCGGCCAGGTTTCCGGCGTCGGCACGGGCAGACCCGGCGGGTGCAGGCGTTCCGGCTCCTTGAACCCGCGATATATGGCGACGCCTCCGACACCGATGAATCTCGGCGTACGCCCCCGCAGCGCCCCCGCAAGGTGGCGCAGGCGGCCGTATGTTGCGACGACCAGATCGTATGTCTGGCCGGCAAGCGCTTCGTCTATGGTTTCCCGGAAATGCGGATCGCCGTGAATATGGGCGACCCGGTGCTCGATCTCGGGGTTCTCGTGCGTGCCCCTGTGAAAGATCGTTACCTGATAGCCGCGCTCCAGAAGTCCATTGACGATGAATGGACCAGTCGGCCCGGTTCCCCCTACGACAAGCGCGCGCATACTATGGCCTCACGTCAAACGGCACCCACTTTCGCCGGTACCGTATCGGAGGAGTCGCCCATCGCAAGGGAATGCGGGCGCAAAATTCTCTATTGCGAATGAGTGCCCTGCGTGACCCGGCGGGAGCCTATGCGGTGCGCCGCGACGAGTAGGCCCGCGTGGATCCGGCGAGCCTGGCAAGCTCGATCAGCTCATGGGCAATGCCATTTATGCTTCGGGTCGACAGCTGCCCGGAAAAGGTGACGGCATTGAACGCGAGAGCGATCCGCCGCGACGGCCCGAATACCGGAGCGGCGATGCTCAGAACCCCTCGCAGGAAGTTTCCGTCGTCGACCGCAAAACCTTCCCGCGCGGCGCTCGCCGCTTCACGGCGGTAGGCGTCAAACGCAGGAGGCGATTGCCAACGGACGCTGGAGAACTTCCGACGCAGGGCGAATGGCGTCAAATCCGATTGACCGGCGACGAGCCGGCCCACGGCGCCCGCCCAGATCGGCAGTCGCTGACCGATGCGCATCTGGATCTGAATGTCTGCGTCACTGAGGGCAAAGGCTGCAAGCCGAAGGTGATGCTCGTCGGCGACCTCCCAGAAGAGCACGGTGACGCGAAACCTGGAGGCTAATCTCGACATCTCCGGCTGGAGGACCTCGAGATTCGCCTGCCGGCCGAGTACGCGTTCCGCGAGGGCAACTAAGCCCGCGCCGACGTGATACGACTTCGACTTGGCCTCGAAGCCAACAAGCCGCATCGTCACCAGCGTTCGCAGGATCGCCAGGCCGGTGCTGGGATTGATCGCCAGCGCTCGCACGATCTCGGTAAGCGTCATCGGGTAACTCGAGCGACTAAGCAGCTCGAGTACCCGCCCGGCGCTCACGACAGGCTTGACGGTCTTGCCTTGAGTGGAACTTGTCGGCTCCCTGGAGGCATCACTCGCTCTATCTCGAACGGTACTTTTCATGGAACTTCTGGATTCAGAATACTCGAACTGAAATTTAAGGTGGCATGCCATCTCCGCCACGGAGCCTCCCATTTGTCACGGCAATTCACCGCCCGGCGGCGATTTGCCGATTGTTAATCGGGTGCAAGGAGGGCACGAGCTTGGCATGCGCTCCAACAATCTGGTGAACATGGACATCGATCAGCTTCGGGGATGGGCGTCGGTCATGGACAGGGCCATGGTCGCGAGCCTCGTCGTCACCATCCTGGCCGTGTCGGCGCTCGGCATCACGACCTTCCTCTCGTTTCGCTACGGCGGTGCCGTGCGCGCTCACGAACAGGCGACCCTGGACCGCTACAAGGGGCTCGAGAGCCAGGCCGCGCAGCATGAGCGCGAGGCCTCGGCTGCGCGCGAACAGGTGACCAGGCTCGAGCAGGACATCGCAACGGCAAGAGACCGGACGGCCCGCCTCGAACGGGAGGTCTCCGCGGCCCGGGATCGGGCGGCGGCACTCGCGCTGGAAGCAGACCTTGCGCGCGAGCGGGCCTCGGCATCGGAGAAGGCCACCCGCGAAGCGACCGAGCGGGTGGCTGAAGCACCGCCGGTGGGCAAGGCTGCCCCCGACGCGGCTCGCCCTCCGTTGTTCGATGCGGCCGAAATCCGGCGTCGCCTCGCCGATCTCGGAAAGCTGGTGAAGGACGCGGCCACGCGCGCGCCCGAACCGACCGCAGAGCAGATTCCGGAGCCGCCTGCGCAGACTGCGGCAGTGCCGGCGCCACCGCTCCCGCCGTTCGTTGCGAGCCTGCAGAGATTCGCGGGGACGCCGGCCGCGATCTTCCTGCTGGGGCAGATTTCCGACGCACCCGCCATTGGCGCGACGATTTCCGCCGATCTCGGCCAGGCGGGCTGGTTGCCGCAGACCTGGACCTGGGGCGGCGTCGCCGGCATTTTCGGCGTCGTCGTGCTGGTCCGCGATGGCAGCGACCCGGCCACGCACGAGGCCGCCGCCGCCCTCGTCGACGCCCTAGGCGCGGCCGGCTTCAATGCGAGCAAGGGAGACTGGCCGGCGAACTGGGGCCGGTTCCGCGGCACCCTCAACGGACCGCAGACTCCCAGCCCGACAGACGCCGCCATCCGCATCGTCGTGGGAGAAAAGGCGCGCAAGGCGCCCTGATCCCGTCCACACCGGACCCCTTTCATAGCGGCGTCACGCTGAGGTCGACCCAGAGACCGCGATAGGCGTCGCTGGCGCCGATGAAGTCGCCCGACACCGGAGTGACCTGCCAGATCTCGCGAGCCACCGCGACCGGGATCAGGTTGGAGCCGCCGACGCTGCGATTGGTCGGGTCGAAGGTGATCCAGCCGGCGCCCGGCACATAGACCTCGGCCCAGGCATGCGTGGAGTCGGCCTCGTAGGTCCCCGTCGCGCGATCCGGTCGGAAGAGATAGCCCGAGCAGAGCCGTGCGCCGAAGCGCAGGCAGCGCGCCGCCTCGACGAACAGGACCGCCAGGTCGCGACACGAGCCCAGCCCGCGCGCCAGGGTTTCGAGCGGCGCCTGCGTCCCTTCGCTCTCGCGGCTCTGGTAGCGGATCTGCTCGGCGACGCCGGCACTGAGGTCCTTCAACAGGGACAGCGTATCGGTCGGGTCGCTGCGGACGAACTCCCGCGCCCAGGCCAGCAGCTTGCGCTCGGGATCGAGATACTGCGGCACCACCAGTGCACCGAGGTCGCTCCAGTCGGCATCGGTGTAGGCGAAGGGATAGCGCGTCGCGACGGCGGCAATGTCGAACACCGGCCACGGATCGACGCCCAGTGTGAGCACCGCCTCGCTGTCGACCACCAGCCGGTCGGTGAGCCCCTCGAAGCCCGCCGTCGCCACGGCATTGCCGAACACGTCATGCGCCCAGGTCAGGGTGCCCGCCGGCGTCACGGTGACCTCGTGCGACACCAGCCGCAGCTCTCGGCTCTCGCGCGGTCGCAGCATCAGCCGGTGCGGCCCCAGCCGGACGGGCGCGTGATAGAGATAGGTGGTTCGGTGGCGAATCTTGAGGGTCAGCAAAGGGACTGTTTTCTCGCGGGGCCTAGGATGCCGGCGGGGGGCCCGGAGGCGGCTCGCGCGGCGGCGGCATCGGAGGCAGGGGTGCAGGCCTCGATCCGGGTGGCGGCTCGCGAGGCGCCTCGTTCGGCGGCCTGGGGATACGTGCCATGGCAGTCCCTTCACTGTTGTCGGCCAGAGCCCCTGAACCGCACTCCGTTGTCCCACGTTCGACCCTACCGGCCTCACTCGCGGGATCGGCGTTCTTTCCTGGCGCGGCACTCGTCGAGGGACGCAAGCGCAGACCGCCAGAGCGCATGCGCCGCCTCCACGACCTGCACGTCATGAAAAGTTTCGAGGCGCAGGTACCGTTCATGGGCGTCCCGCGCGGCTTTGTCGAGCCGCTCCAGTTCGGGATCGATCTCGGTCATTGAACATCAAAGCGTAAAGGGAATCGACGTTGCACGCGTTGCAAAACATCGCAGCCGGCATGTTCGAAGAACGCATCCGGGAATACTCATCGCGATTGTCGCACAGCATCACCATGTTACCTGCGGGCGGGCGGCCCCCGATGTCGAGAAACTCCAGCCCCCGGAGACCCGATGACCCTGCGTCCGGAATATTCACTCGGCCACTCGGCGTACAACGATTTCCTGTTCGGCTCGCTGGGCCCGGACGCGGCGGGTACAGAGGTCACCGTGCTCTCCGCTTTGTCGCGGCTCGGCATCGATCCATGGCAGGAGGCGGCGCATCTCGCGGCGCTGCCACGCGAGGCTGCGGCCGCGGCCCTAGCTGACATCATCCTTCGACTGCCCGACCGGACGGGGGCGGACGCCAACGCGCCGGTGATTGCGGCCCGCCTGGTGGCCTTGTTGCCAAAGGGCGCCGTTGCCGACATTCCGCAGACCAAAGAAGCCCGCGTCGCCTCGCTGGAAGCTGCGGTCAGGTCCGGACGGGCCAGCCAGAAGCCGAAGAAGGGTGCGACCGGAACCACGATGCGGGCGGTCATCGGCAAACCGAAATCGGGGTACGCGACCTGGCTCATGTGGGGAGCAATCGCCCTGGCATTCTATTTCCTGGTCGTGCAGCTCACGCCCACCCGCAATCTCGAATCCGACGGACGCGAGACGCAGCAGGGCTCCTGACGCGTGAAGCTTCGCGACCGCGCAGGCTCAGGAAAGAAGTAACGCCGCCACCGCGAAATGCTAGATTGCACGGGCACCCGGCGCATCCACGACAGGAGTTATGATGCCCCTCCTCGGCAAGGGAATGCTGCTCACCTTCACCGACGTGTCGGCGCGGGACGAGCGCGACTACAACGAATGGTACAATCGCGAGCATATCGACGATCGTATGAACCTGCCGGGATTCCACCGCGGCCGGCGCTATGCCGCGGTGCGCGGCACGCCGCGATATCTCGCCACCTACGAATGCGACAGCGTCGACGTGCTGGGCAGCCCGGACTATCTGCGGACGCTGGACAACCAGACGCCGTGGAGCCAGGCGGTGATCGCGCGCTTCACGCATTTCAAGCGGCTGACGCTGCGCATCCAGGTCGACCAGACGCATGGCGTCGGCGCGGCGCTGGCCACGGTGCGTTTCGTGCCGGATCCGAGGCGGCGGAAAGCGCTGGTCGAGTTCCTGTCCACGCAGATCCTGCCGAAACTGATCGCAAGGCCCGGGGTCGTGGGCGCGGCGGTCGGCGAGAACGACCTCGAGGTGATGCATGCGCCCCTGCAGGACAAGAGCATGGATCATCCCAGGGCCGACGAGTCCGAATGGGTCGCGCTGATCGAGGGCGCCGACGTCGCAGCGGTCGGCGCCGCCGCACGCTCCCTGTTCACGACGACGCGGCTCCGATCCTATGGTGTCGAGGCGGCACCCGCGATCTCCACCTGGCGCTTCCTGTTCGGCAACCAGCGATGACGCATCTTTGACCCGCGGTTGATCGCTCCATCGCATAGGGTCGTCGCGTGTCCAACCAACGCATCATCTTCTGGCTGAGGCTCGCGACCCTGGTCGCCCTCTGCCTGCCCGCCCTCGATCTCGCCTGGCGCTGGTACACGGGCGATCTCGAACCGCGCGCCGTGACTCTGGCAACGCACATCACCGGCGACTGGGCCGTCGTGTTCCTGCTGGTCTCGCTGGCGCTGACGCCGGCGCGCGCCGTCTTCGACTGGTCGCCGCTGATCCACATCCGGCGACGGATCGGTGTCGCGGCGGCGCTCTATGCCACGGCCCACCTGCTGATCTACGTGCTCGACCAGAAATGGAACCTGGTCGGCGTCGCCACCGAGATCGCGAAGCGCTTCTATCTCACGATCGGCTTCATGGCGCTTCTCGCTTTGGTGGCGCTGGCGATCACCTCGACCAACGGCTGGCAGAAGCGGCTGAAGCGCAACTGGAAGCGCCTGCACTGGCTGGTCTATCCTGCGGTCGCGCTGGCTCTCCTGCACTTCTTCATCCAGTCCAAGGTCAAGATCGGCGAGGCCGCCTTCGCCGCCGGCCTGTTTGCCTGGCTGATGCTGTGGCGCGTGCTGCCCGTGCGGCTGCGCACCGAGTTCGGCGGCCTGTTCCTGCTCGCCGCCGCCGCGACGCTGATCACGGTGATCTTCGAGGCCTCGTGGTACGGGCTGGTGAACAGGATCGACCCGATGAGGGTACTGGCCGCCAACCTCGATCCCGAGCTGGTGTGGCGGCCGGCCCAGAAGGTGCTGGCGGTCTCCCTGCTGGCGATCGTGCTGGTCGCGCTGCGGCGCGGCCTCGCGGCGGCGACCGGGCTCTGGACGCAGCGCTATATCCGAAGGACTATATCGCCTTCCTGATCGGAAGAGGTCATGACTCCGGAAGAATGGACGGCCGTACGGCTGAGCCTCCTGATCGCCACGACGGCGACGCTGTGCAGCCTGCCGTTCGGCATCGCCATCGCCTGGCTGCTGGCGCGCGGGCGCTTCTGGGGCAAGAGCCTGCTCGACACGCTGGTTCACCTGCCGCTGATCCTGCCGCCGGTCGTCACCGGCTATCTGCTGCTGCTGTCCTTCGGTCGCCGTGGCCCGATCGGCAGTTTCCTGGCGGAGGATTTCGGCATCGTCTTCTCCTTCCGCTGGACCGGCGCGGCGCTCGCCTGCGCCATCATGGGCTTTCCCCTGCTGGTGCGCGCCATCCGCCTCTCGATCGAGGCCGTCGACCGGCGCCTCGAAGCGGCCGCGAGCACGCTGGGCGCCCATCCGCTCTGGGTCTTCGCCACCATCACCCTGCCGCTCTGCCTGCCCGGCATCATCGCCGGCGCGATCCTGGCTTTCGCCAAGTCGATGGGCGAGTTCGGCGCCACCATCACCTTCGTGTCCAACATTCCCGGCGAAACACAGACGCTGCCGTCCCTGATCTACACCCTGACCCAGGTGCCGGGCGGCGACGCCGCCGCAATGCGGCTCACCCTGGTGTCGATTGCGATCTCCATGCTGGCGCTGCTCGGGTCCGAGCTGCTGGCCAAGCGCATCGGTGCGCGGCGGCCGACGGCATGAGCCTCGACGTCGACGTCGACCACAAGCGCGGCGCCTTCAGGCTCCAGGCGCGCTTCACGGCGGCCCCGGGATTGACGGCGCTGTTCGGCCGCTCCGGCTCGGGCAAGACCAGCCTGGTCAACATCGTGGGCGGCCTGATCCGTCCCGACCGCGGTCGCGTCACGATCGACGGACAGACTCTCGTCGACACCGAACGCGGCCTCTTCGTGCCCGCGCACAGAAGGCGCATCGGCTACGTCTTCCAGGACAGCCGCCTGTTCCCGCACCTCAACGTGCGGCGAAATCTCCTCTACGGACGCTGGTTCGCGCGCGGTACCGGCGGCGCGACGGCGGACCTCGACACGGTGATCGGGCTGCTGGGCATCGGCCACCTTCTCGAGCGCCATCCGGACTCGCTGTCGGGCGGCGAGAAGCAGAGGGTCGCCATCGGACGCGCCCTGCTCGCAAGGCCGCGGCTGCTCCTCATGGACGAGCCGCTGGCCTCGCTCGACGAAGCGCGGCGCGTGGAGATCCTGCCCTACATCGAACGGCTGCGCGACGAGGCCGGCGTCCCCATCCTCTATGTCAGCCATTCGGTCGCCGAGGTGGCCCGGCTCGCCACCACGGTCGTGATCATGGCCGAGGGCACGGTGACGGCGGTCGGGCCGGTCCAGGACATCCTGCCGATGGCCGACGTGGCCGATGGCGGCGCGGTGCTGGACGCGAGGATCGCGCGGCACGACGAGACGTTCCACCTTTCGGTGCTGGAAAGCGCCGCCGGCGAGCTGCAGGTTCCGCGCCTCGAGGCGCCCATCGGCGCACCGGTGCGCGCCTACATCCGCTCGCGCGACGTGATGCTCAGCCTCCAGCGGCCCGAGGAGATCAGCGCGCTGAACGTGCTTGCAGGGCGCATCGCCTCCATTGCCCCGACGTCGAATGCCCAGGCCGATGTCCGCCTGAACTGCAACGGCGCCGTCCTCATGGCCCGGCTGACCGCCAAATCGGTCGACCGGCTGGCCCTGGCCCCCGGCTGCGCCGTTTACGCGGTGGTCAAGAGCGTGTCCTTCGAACGCAGCTAACTGCGCTAGAGTGAGGGCGGGCGACCGGCCCGCCAATGAAGCCTGGGGAAACGGAATGAAATCGTTACCGCTGCCGCTGACGCCGCGATTCATCACCTGGACGCTGACGACGACCTTTGCCGTCCTCCTCGGCATCGCCTGGGCCGTCGATCCCCGCTCGTGGTGGATCGGTGTCGCCTTCGCCCTCGCCCTCTTCCTGACGCTGGTTGGCCTCTACGACTATTTCCAGACCAGGCACGCGGTGCTGCGCAATTATCCGATCGCCGCCCATCTTCGTTTCATCTTCGAGGCGATCCGGCCGGAGATGCGCCAATATTTCTTCGAAGGTGACAAGGACGGCCTGCCGTTTTCGCGCGACCGGCGCGCTATCGTCTATCAACGGGCCAAGCTGGTGCTCGACGTGCGCCCCTTCGGCACCAACTACGACGTCTATGCCGAAGGCTACGAGTGGATGACGCACTCGATCTCGCCGACGCCGGTGAGCAAGGAGCCATTCCGCATCACCATCGGTGGACCGGACTGCACGCAGCCCTACTCCGCCTCGATCTTCAACATCTCGGCCATGAGTTTCGGGGCGCTCAGCGCCAACGCCATCCGCGCCCTGAACGGCGGCGCCAAACAGGGCGGCTTCGCGCACGATACCGGCGAGGGTGGCTACAGCCCCTATCACCGCGAGGGCGGCGGCGACATCATCTGGGAGATCGGCTCCGGCTATTTCGGCGCCCGCAGCCCCGACGGCACCTTCTCGGCCGAACGGTTCGCCGCCGGTGCCGCCAACCCGCAGGTCAAGATGGTCGAGCTGAAGCTCAGCCAGGGCGCCAAGCCCGGCCATGGCGGCGTACTGCCCGGTCCCAAGGTCAGCGAGGAGATCGCACTCACGCGCGGCGTGCCGGTGGGCCAGGACTGCATCTCGCCCTCGCACCACACCGCCTTCACGACGCCGGTCGAGATGATGCAGTTCATCGCCGAAATGCGCCGCCTGTCAGGCGGCAAGCCGGCCGGCTTCAAGCTCTGCGTCGGCCACGAATGGGAGTTCCTCGCGATCTGCAAGGCGATGCTGCAGACCGGCATTTATCCCGACTTCATCGTCGTCGACGGCAAGGAAGGCGGCACCGGCGCCGCGCCCATGGAGTTCCTCGACCACGTCGGCAAGCCGATGCGGCAGGGGTTGCACCTCGTGCAGAATGCCCTGGTCGGCATCGGCGCCCGTCATCGCATCAAGATCGGCGCCGCCGGCAAGATCATCACAGCCTTCGACATCATCCGGGCGATGGCGCTGGGCGCCGACTGGTGCAATTCGGCGCGCGGCTTCATGTTCGCGGTGGGCTGCATCCAGTCGCAGTCCTGCCACACCGACCGCTGCCCCACCGGGGTGGCGACCCAGGACCCGACGCGGCAGCGCGCCCTGGTCGTGCCGGACAAGATCGAGAGGGTGGCAAACTTCCATCGCGCCACCCTGAGCGAGCTGGCCGAGCTCACCGCCGCCGCGGGCCTCGACCATCCCACCGACTTCAAGCCCATCCATATCACCCGCCGCGTCTCGCCGAGCGTCGTGGCGACCTATGCCGATCTCTATCCGGCACTGGCCGAGAACGAGCTCGTGTCGGGCACGAGCGACAAGAGGTGGCGGCGGGCCTGGGACATGGCCCATGCCAATTCGTTCCGCGCGACGGCCTGAGCGAGCGCAAACCTGTTGCGAATCCTCTTTGGTTGGCCCAGCAATTGGCCAACCGAAGAGGAAACAACCATGACCGCTCCGTTCGATTTCGCGCCCCTGCTGGCGCCCGGCACGCCCGCTCCCGCCGCCAAGTGGAACGGATTCCCGAAGTACAACTTCATCGGCGGCCACAACGACGCCGGCAACGTGCCCGTCCAGGCGCTGATCGATGCCGCGACAGCGGTGCTGACGCGTGAGGGCGCGACGCTCGCGACCTACGGGCTGAACAGCGGGCCGCTGGGCTACAAGCCGCTGCGCGAGTTCCTCTCGGCCAAGCTCAAGGATCATGCCGGCATCGAGTGCGCCTCGGACGAGATCCTGATCACTTCGGGATCGATGCAGGGCCTCGACCTGATCAACAGCCTACTGGTGACGAAGGGCGACACCGTCATCATCGAGCAGGAGACCTATGGCGGCGCGCTCACCAAGCTGAACAAGCTGGGCGCCAACGTGGTCGGCATCCCGCTCGATGGCGAGGGGCTCCGGCTCGACGTGCTGAAGCAGAAGCTCGAGGAGCTGAAGCAGAAAGGCATCAAGCCCAAGTACATCTACACGATCCCGACGGTTCAGAATCCGACCGGCGCCATCATGGGCGAGGCGCGCCGCGCCGAGCTGCTGAAGATCGCCGCCGAGTACGGCGTCATGATCTTCGAGGACGAGTGCTATTCCGACCTGATCTGGAGCGGCAAGCGTCCGCGCTCGCTCTACGCTATGGCCAAGGGCGAGGGCGTCATCTTCATCGGCTCCTTCTCCAAGTCGATCGCCCCGGCGCTGCGGGTCGGCTACATCGTGGCCAAGTGGGACATCCTCGGCCGCATCCTCGGCCTCAAGCAGGACGCCGGGTCCGGCGCGCTCGAGCAGATGGTGCTGGCGGAGTTCTGCACGCAGCATTTCGCCAACCACGTGCCGAAGCTCAACAAGACCCTGGCGGCCAAACTGCAGGTCCTGCGCGAGGCGCTGGCCGAGCAGTTCGGCACCGCCGCCGAGTTCGGAGATCCCGAGGGCGGGATCTATCTCTGGATCAAGCTGCCCGACAACGTGGACACGACGAAGCTCGCGCAGGCGGCCCTCGCCGCTGGCGTATCGCTCAATCCCGGTCCGGAATGGTCGACCAACAAGGACTATGCCCGCTCGCGCCTCAGACTCTGCTTCGCCAATCCGGAGCCCGAAACGATCCGCAAGGGCGTCGCGGTCCTGGCCGACGTCTGCCGCCGCGAATTCGGCGTGCCGCTGCGCTCGGCCAACGTCGACAAGAAGTAGGGCGCCTTCAAAGGAAGGGCCCAGCGGATCACCCCGCCGGGCCTTTCTTTTTTGTCGAAAACAATCAATGGAACGCGCCCCTCCAATGGCGCTCATCCCTTGCTCGTCGACGAATCTTGAGCGCCACTGGAGGGGCGCGCTCCATTGAGAGACCGCCTCACATCGGCTGCGGCACCATCACCATCACCATCCACGACACGCCGAACTTGTCGGCGACGCAGCCGAAGCGTGGCGAGAAGAACGTCTTGCCGATCGGCATCTGGATCTGACCGTCCTGGGCCAGCGCCTCGAAAACCCTGTCGGCCTCCGCTTCGGTCGCGACATCGAGCGCCAGGGAGAAGCCTTGGAAGTTCGTCTTGCCGTCGCCTCCCATGCCGTCCGAGCACATGATCATCGCATCGCCGATCCGCAGGCTGGCATGCATCACCGCCTCGGAATTCACTTTCATGTGCTCCATGGCGCCCGCGTCGGGATTCTCCTTGAAGCGCATCATCACCTCGACTTTGGCGTCGAGCCTTTCCTGGTAGAAGGCGAGCGCTTCCTCGCAGCGGCCGTTGAAAAACAGATAAGGCTGGACCGCCATTTCATCCTCCTTGGCTAGGGGTTTCGCTCGAACTCGGTATCGATCTGGATCTGGATGGGATCGGTGAAGAGCGCCGGCAGTCCGTAATCCTGCGGATTGATCGTCGCGACGGCATGGACACCGATGCGCGGCTTGCCCTCGAGCCCCTTGCCCGCGCCGCCCAGTTCGACGTCGAAGGTCACCGGCCGGGTCTTGCCCATGAGCGTGAACTGCCCCTCGACCTTGCCGCGCGTCTTGTCGACCGGCTTGAACGACGTCGAGACGAAGGTGGCTTCGGGGAAGGCCTTCGACTTCAGGAAGTTGTCACCTGCCAGCTCCTCGGCGAAGCCCTTCACGTTGGTCATGATGGAGGCCGTCTCGACCGAAGCAGAGAGCTTCGACTTCTCGATCGCGGCGGGATCCCAGGTGAGCGAGCCCTTGGCCCGATCGAAGCGGAACACGCTCTGCGAATAGCCGATGTGGGAGACGCGGACGATGACGGCCGTGTGCTGCTCGTCGAGCGTATAGGTGCCGGCCGTCGCCAGCGCGATGTCGCGCTCCCCGGCGAAGACTCCCGGCGGCAGGGTGGTCGGCACCTGGGCCTGCGCGGCCATCGGACCCATCGCCAGAATGACGGCAAGCGTGCGCAATACGCGGTTCATGTGATCCTCTTCAACAAGTGTGCGTTCACTTCTCGACGACGGCCTTCAGCTTCGCCAACCCTGCCGCAAAATCCCGGCCGATCATGTCGTCCATGTCCACGAACGTGCCGATCAGCTTGGTCATGAAGGTGCTGGGACCGTACATCGCCCAGGTGACAATCGTCTGACCGCCCTTCGGTTCCACGGTCAGCTCGGCCATGTTGTGACCTTCGAAGGGTTTCAGGAAATCCAGCTTGATGACGACGCGGTGGGGCGGCGTGGAATCCACGATCTCCATGCGGCCCTTGCCGACATCGTCGTTGCCGTCCCATTCATAGACAGCGCCTTTGCCGCTTTCGGCGCCGCTATAGGCGCGCTTCATCGCGGGGTCACGACCCTCGTAGGGCGACCACTCGGTCCAGCGCTTCAGCCCCTCGATGTAGGGAAAGATCTTCTCCGGCGGCACGTTCATCGCCGCCGAGCGCTCGACGCGGAACGAATCGGGTTTCGTCGAGGCGTAGATCAGGATCGCCGCGACGGCCACCAGCAGGACCGAGCCGACGATCTTCAGAAACTTCCACATTCGACCCGCACCGCGTCAGTTAACCCATCGGTTAACACTAGGGCGGTACAGTGGCTGCCGTCAATGATCTGGGGCCATGGTTGCTGCGCCGGGGGCGCGCCCCCGGCAAAACTGAGCTTTAAATCACGCCAGCGCGAAGCCCTCGTAGCCGTTGGCCACGACTCTCTCGCAGGCCTGGATGTAGGCCGGCAGGCCGCCGATATAGGGCATGAACACGCGCGGCTTGCCCGGGATGTTGGCGCCGACATACCAGGAGCTGCAGGTCGAGCGCAGCGTGATGTTGGACACGTCGCCGACGTGGCCGACCCATTCCTCCTGCGCTTCCGGCACCGGCTCGATCACCGTCTTGCCCTTGTTGCGCAAGGCCTCGAGGCAGTCGGCGATGAAGTCGACATGTTGCTCGATCGACGGGAGCATGTTGGTCAGCACCGAGGGGCTGCCGGGACCGGTGATCATGAACAGGTTGGGGAAGTCGACGACGGTCAGGCCGAGATAGGTCTTCGGCCCCTCGTTCCACTTGTCCTTCAACGACACGCCGCCCCGGCCGCGGAAGTCGACCTTGAGCAGCGCGCCGGTCATCGCGTCGAAACCGGTCGCCAGCACCAGGCAGTCGAACGTGTAGTCCTCGCCTTTCGCGCGCAGGCCGTTTGCGGTGATGCGTTCGATCGGCTCGTCGCTGATGTCGACCAGGGTCACGTTCGGCCGGTTGAAGGTCGTCCAGTAGCCGGTGTCGACGCAGAGCCGCTTGCAGCCGATGATGTTCTTCGGCACCAGCGCCGCCGCGGTTTTCGGATCCTTCACCACCTCGCCGATCTTGGCGCGCACGAAGTCCGCCGCGGCCTTGTTCGAATCGTCGTTCAGCAGCAGGTCGGAGAAGGACGCCATGAAGCCCAGCCCGCCGTAATCCCAGCGCGCCTGGAACTGGCGATTGCGCTCCTCCTCCGGCGTCTCTGCAGCCGAGGCCGGATTGATCGTGAAGTCGATACCAGCCGGCTTGGTCTTGGCCCGCCGGCGCATCTCGGGATAGTTCGCCTTCACCTCGCGCACATAGTCGGGGTCGAGCGGCTTGTTGTGCGCGGGCACGGTGTAGTTGGCGGTGCGCTGGAACACGGTGAGGTGCTTCGCCTGCTCCGCGATCACAGGGATCGACTGGATGGCCGAGGAGCCGGTGCCGATCACGCCCACGGTCTTGCCGGTGAAGTCGACACCCTCATGCGGCCAGTTGCCGGTGTGATAGGTCGGCCCCTTGAAATCCTCGAGGCCGGGGATCTTCGGCGTGTTGGGCGAGGACAGGCAGCCCATCGCGGTGATAACGAAGCGCGCCGTGACCTTCTCGGTCCCACCGGAAGCACCGGCCTTCTCGGTCTCGACCCGCCACAGGTTGGCGGCCTCGTCGAATGTCGCCTTGCTGGCACGCGTCTCGAAGCGGATATCGCGGCGCAGGTCGTAGCGATCGGCGACGTGGTTGGCGTAGCGCAGCAGCTCGGGCTGGGTGGCGTAGCGCTCGCTCCATTCCCATTCCTGCTCCAGGTCGGGATCGAACTGATAGGAGTACTGGACGCTCTCGACGTCGCAACGCGCGCCGGGATAGCGGTTCCAGTACCAGGTCCCGCCCACACCCTTGCCGGCCTCGAACACGCGCGCCGTGAAGCCCTTCTGGCGAAGCTTGTGCAGCATATACATGCCGCCAAACCCGGCACCGATGATCACCGCATCGAAATCGATCGACATGCGTCCTCCGGAATTGCGCAATCGGTAGAAAGTCCTTGGCAAAATTAGTGCGGGAGAGGAGGTGACCGCGCAAGCCTTCCCGTGGCACCTCTTCTCGCGGAGAAGAATGGACATGACCGAATCCGACTATCCGGCCAGCTGGTATGCCGCCACGCGAGACGCGGGCGAGATGCGCGCGCCTCTCGCCCGGGAGGAAGAGGCTGACGTCGCGGTGGTGGGCGGCGGCTTTGCGGGCCTGCACACGGCGCGGCTGCTGGCCCGGGCGGGGAAGCGCGTGGTGCTGCTGGAGCGGCATCGCATCGGCTGGGGTGCATCGGGCCGCAACGGCGGCTTCGTCGGCCCGGGCTATGCCCAGCGATCTGGTGCATTGATCGACCGGCTGGGTCTCGACCACGCCCGCCAGCTCTATGCCCAATCGCAGCGTGGCGTGGCGATCGTACGCGATGCCATCTCCGAACTGGGACGACCCGACATCTTGATGGGCAGCGGCAAGCTGAGCGTCTCGCGCACCGACCAGGGCGCCGGCTTCGCCGACCGCACGCGCAAGCTCGCCGAGCAGCTCGGCGCCTCCTTCGAGCCGTGGGAGACCTCGCGCGTGCGCGCCGTGCTCGCGACAGCGCGCTACCATCAGGCGATCCACGATCCGACATCGTTCCACATCCATCCGCTGAACCTCGCGCTTGCACTGGCTGCCGACATCGAGCGACAGGGCGGCCAAGTCTACGAGCACACGGAGGCTGTCGAGCTTACGCGCGACGGCGACGGCTGGCGGCTTCGCACCGCGCACGGCAGCATCAGGGCGCACCATGTCGTGCTGGCCGGAAACGCCGATCTCGGCGCCGTGCAGCCGCGGATCGCGCGGGCGGTGCTGCCGGTCGCGACCTACGTCGCCGTCACGGAGAAGCTCGGCCCCCGACTTGGCGAGGCGATCCGCTGGACGGGCGCGATCTCCGACACGCGACGCGCCGGCGACTATTACCGCGTCGTCGACGGCGACCGCCTGCTGTGGGGCGGCCGCATCACCACCGACACGACCGAACCGCCCCGGCTGCGCGAGATGATGCGGAGCGACATAATCTCGGTCTATCCGCAGCTCGGCGACATCGACATTGCCTATGCCTGGCCCGGCATCATGGGTTACGCACCGCACAAAATGCCCCAGGTCGGCGAAATCGAGCCCAGGCTCTGGGTCTGCTCGGCCTTCGGTGGCCATGGCGTCGCCCAGACGGCTGCAGGCGCCGATGCCGTGGCCGCCGGTATCCTGGGCGATCCCTCGCGCTGTCGCCTGTTCGCGCCCTTCGGCACCGGCTGGGCCGGGGGAGCCGCCGGCCGGGCGGCGACGCAGCTTGCCTACTGGGGTCTGCAGATGCGTGACTGGTGGGACGAGAAACGCCAGGCCCAGAATGCGGAGACGTTGCGGACATGACGATCGAACGGATGGGCGACTCCCCCCGGCGCCGCGAAGATGCGCGCTTCATCACCGGACACGGCGCCTATCTCGACGACCTGAAGTTCGAGCGGCTGGCCCACGCCGTCGTGCTGCGTTCCCCGCACGCCCATGCGCTCATCAAGTCGATCGACTCGAAGTCCGCACGGTCGGCTCCCGGCGCGCTCGCCATCCTCACCGCCGCCGATGCAGCAGCCGACGGGCTGAAGCCGCTGCGCCCCTACGCCGAAGCGAACGTGCAAACGGGTGAGCCCTTCGCCTTCGCCCCACAGCCGCTACTGGCGTCGGACAAAGTGCGCTTCGCCGGCGAGCCCGTGGCGCTCATCGTCGCGGAGACATACGCGCAGGCACTCGATGCCGCGGAGCTGGTGGCCGTGGACTATGAGCCGCTGCCGGCCGTGACATCGCCCGAGCCCGCCCGCGCACCCGGCGCTCCACAGCTCTCGGACGAGATTCCCGGCAATACCTGCCTCGACTGGCGGACCGGCGACACGGATGGCGCCGAAGCGGCGTTCGCAGCGGCGGCGCATGTCGTGTCGCTCGACCTCGACAACCATCGCATCGTGATGAATCCGATGGAGCCGCGGGGCGGCGTCGGCACGTTCGATCCCGCGACCGGCCGCTACACGCTTCACGTCTCCAGCCAGAACATCCACATCAACCGCAACCACGTGGCCCGCGCGCTCGGCGCCGAGCCGAAGGACGTGCGGTTCGTGGCGCCCGACGTGGGCGGCGGCTTCGGCGCCAAGAACTTCGCCTATGTCGAGCACGCGCTGATCCTGTGGGCGGCGCGCCGGGTCGCCCGGCCGGTCAAGTGGATCGCGAGCCGCAGCGAGGTGTTCCTGTCGGATCATGCGGCCCGCGACATGCACGCCCGGGCGTCGCTGGCGCTCGATGCCCAGGGCCGTTTCCTCGCCCTCAGGATCGCCAGCGTGGCCAATCTCGGCGCCTACATGGCCGGCGCAGGCGGTGGCGTGCAGACTTTTCAGTACATTCATCTGCAGGGCTCGGTGTACCGGGTCCCCTCGATCGCGCTGCACGTCGTGGCCGTGGTCACCAACACCGCGCCGATCGGCGTGACGCGCGGACCGGGCTTCGCGGAGGCGATCAACGTCGTCGAACGGCTGATCGATGCCGCGGCCTCCCAGACCGGCTTCGACCGTGCCGACCTCCGGCGGTGGAACATGGTGCCGCCCGAGGCGATGCCGATGACCAATGCGTTCGGCTTCGAGGTCGACAGCGGCCGCTTCGCCGAATCGCTCGACCTCGCGCTGGTTCGCGCCGACCGTGCAGGCTTCGAGCCACGGCGCCGCGAGAGCGAGCGGCGCGGCCGGCTACGCGGCCTAGGCTTCGCCTATCACATCAAGGCGACCGGCGGGCCGCCCGACGAGAATGTCGACGTCAGATTTGAAGCCGACGGCACGATCTCGCTGATCACCGGCACGCAGCATATCGGCCAGGGCCACGAGACGACCTTCCCGCAGATCCTGGCCCACCGGCTGGGGGTGCCCAATGCGCGCATCCGTCTCGTCCAGGGTGACACCGACGCGATCCCGTTCGGCGGCGGCCATGGCAGCTCGCGCGCCACTTACATGGGCGGAACGGCGCTCTGGCGGGCCTCGGACGAAATCATCGCCAAGGGCACGGTGCTGGCGGCCGATGCGCTGGAGGCGGCGGAAGCCGATATCCATTTCGAGGACGGACGCTTCGTGGTCTCCGGCACCGACCGCGCCATCGGCCTGATCGACGTCGCCGCGCTCGGCCGCGACAAGGGCAAGCCGCTCGACACGTTCCACGCCTGGAAGCGCGAGCACATGACCTTTCCGAACGGCGCACACGTTGTCGAGGTCGAGATCGACCGCGACACCGGCACGGTCGATCTGGCGCGCTATACGGCGGTCGACGATTACGGCGTGCTGGTCAATCCGATGATCGCCACCGGCCAGGCGCATGGCGCCATGGCACAGGGCGCGGGCCAGGCGCTGCTGGAGCACGCGACCTACGATCCCGCCTCGGGCCAGATGGTGGCGGCGTCCTTCATGGACTACGCCCTGCCCCGCGCCGACGACCTGCCGTCCTTCGATCTCGGCTTCAATGCTACACGCTGCACGACCAATCCGCTGGGCGTGAAGGGTTGCGGCGAGGCGGGTGCCATCGCGGCCTTCCCCGCCATCGCCAACGCCATCCTTGACGCGCTGGCGCCGCTGGGCGTGAAAAGCTTCCACGGTCCGGCGACTCCTTCGCGGATCTGGCAAGCCATCCAGGAGGCACGATGAGACGCGAAGCACCGGCGGCGGCCCGCAACCGGCAACCGATCCTCGACGTGCTGCAGCCACGGCTGCCGCAAAAGGGTCTGGTGCTGGAGATCGCCAGCGGCACCGGAGAGCATGTCGTGCACTACGCCGCCGCCCGGCCCGACCTCACGTTCCAGCCGAGCGACCCCGATGCCGATGCCCGCGCCAGCATCGACGACTGGGCACGGACCCTGGGCCTGGACAACGTGCGGCCGGCGCTGGAGATCGATGTCACCAGGGGCTCGTGGCCGGTCGAGCGCGCGGACGCCGTGCTCTGCTGCAACATGATCCATATCGCCCCCTGGGAGGCCGCCGTCGGATTGGTGACCGGCGCGGGACGACTGCTGCCGGCCGGCGGCCTGCTCTTCACCTATGGCCCCTATCGGCGCGGCGGCCGGCACACGGCACCCAGCAACGAAGCGTTCGATAGCGATCTCAAGCGACGCAATCCCGCATGGGGCGTGCGCGACCTCGAGGCCGTGATCGAACTGGCCGGGGCCCATGGCTTTTCCACGCCGGAGATCGTCGAAATGCCCGCAAACAATCTGTCACTCGTGTTCAAGCGGCTGTGAAGCCGCTGGTCGGTGGCAATCGCGCAGGGGATGCGCTAACGCTGGGGTCGGCCTCGCGGGGGAGCATCGTCGGAAATATGTCGAATCGTAACGATGAAGCCGTAGTTCTTGCAGTTCCGACACCCTTCCGGAGGCTGGCGCCGCTTCTTGCCGCGATTGCCCTGACGACCCTGGTGGCTGGCTGCAAGCAGGAGAACAAGTTCCAGCCCCCGCCGCCCGCCGAGGTCAGCGTCGGCGTCCCGGTCAAGCAGGACGTGGCCCCCTTTGAAGTGCTGACCGGCAATACGGTGGCCTTCGCGACCGTCGACCTCGTGGCCCGCGTCGAGGGCTTCCTCGTCTCCCAGGACTATGTCGACGGCTCCGAGAAGAAGAAGGACGAAAAGCTCTTCGGAATCGAGCAGACGATGTACAAGGCCAAGGTCAAGGAGGCCGAGGCCCAGCTCGACGGCGCCAAGGCCTCGCTGGCCCAGGCCGAGGCCGAGTTCACCCGCCAGGAGACCCTGCTCCGCCAGAACGTCTCGGCGCAGTCCACCTACGATCAGGCCAAGGCCAAGCGCGACAATGCGCGGGCCAATGTCGAGAATGCCGAGGGCAACCTCACGGTCGCCCAGACGAACCTGGGCTACACCACGGTCCTCGCGCCGTTCGACGGCATCGTCAGCAAGCATCTCGTCTCGGTCGGCGAACTGGTGGGCGCCACCACGGCCACCAAGCTCGCCACGATCGTCCAGCTCGACCCGATCTACGTCACGTTCAACATGAGCGAGCAGGACGTGCTGCAGGTCCGCCAGAACCTCAAGGACCGCCGGCTCGACGTCGAGGAACTCAGCAAGGTGCCGCTGGAAATCGGCCTGATGAACGAGGATGGCTTTCCCCACAAGGGTTTCCTCAACTACGTGTCGCCGGAACTCGACGCGACGACCGGTACGATCCTGGTCCGCGGACTCTTCAAGAATCCGACGCGCAGCCTCATTCCGGGCTTCTTCGTGCGCGTGAAGGTGCCTCAAGGGCTGGGCGCCACGGCATCGCTGCTGGTGCCCAATCGCGTGATCGGAGAGGATCAGGCCGGCAAGTACCTGCTGACGGTCAACAAGGACAATGTCGTGGTCCAGACCCGGATCACCACAGGACAGCTCCTCGCCAACGGCTTGCGCGTGATCCCGACGGGCCTGAAGCCGGACGACCAGGTCGTGCTCAGCACCAACGGCGCGGCAATTCCAGGTGCCAAGGTGGTTCCCAAGGTGACGACAATTTCCGTTGCGACCGACGGCGCTCCCGCCGCTCCCAAGTGACCGGCCGGGGAACGCAGCCATGATCTCCGCCTTCTTCATCAACCGGCCGGTTCTGGCCAACGTCCTCGCCATCATCATCGTGCTGATCGGCGGCGTGGCACTGGCGACCCTGCCGGTCGCACAGTATCCCAACGTCGTGCCGCCCACGGTCCAGGTCACCACGACCTATCCGGGCGCCAGCGCCGCGGTCGTCGTCAACGATGTCGCCCTGCCCGTCGAGCTGCAGGTCAACGGCGTCGAGAAGATGATCTACATGCAGTCCTACAGCACGGACTCCGGCACCTACACGCTGACGGTGACGTTCGAGATCGGCACCGATCTCGATTTCGCGCAGGTGCTGGTGCAGAACCAGGTCAGCGCGGCACTCGCGTCGCTGCCGATGCCGGTGCAGGCCCAGGGTCTCGTCGTCCAGAAGAAGTCGACGTCGATCCTGCAGATCGTATCGCTGACGTCCCCCGACCAGCGCTACGACAGCCTCTATCTCAGCAACTACGCCACCATCAATCTCGTCAACGAACTCGCGCGCCTGCCCGGCGTCGGCAACGTCAACGTGCTGGGCGTCGGCCAGTATTCGATGCGCGTCTGGCTCGACCCGCAGAAGCTCTACACCTTCGGCCTCACCCCGTCCGACGTGAGCAAGGTCATCCAGCAGCAGAGCCAGGACGTGACGGCGGGCCAGGTCGGCCAGCCT
>JAGNNA010000314.1 GCA_017990895.1 Reyranella sp. | reverse complement strand
GGGCACGATGGAGGGTCACCCGGACCGCGCCTTCGCTCATGCCCATCCTCGACCCGACGTCGCGCGCGCTTTGCCCCTCAATAGAAATGCCTTCCACGATCCGGCGCTGGCGCTCGGGCAGGCTGGCGAGCATCTGCCGTGCATCGAGGGCGCTGCCCTCGTCCGCGGACGCGGGCGCGGCAAGCGTGTCGGAATGGTCGTCGATGTCGACATGATCGGTGAAACCGCGGCGCCGCAGATGATCGACCAATTTGTGGCGCGCGATGGCCCGCAGCCAGGGTTGCAGAGGCTGCGTCTCGTCCCAGGTGTCGCGCTTCAGATGCATGGCCAGCAAAGTCTCCTGGACGATATCCTCGCAATCCGCATTCGGCCGACCAGCCGCCGCCAGGCCCCGCGAGGCCACGGCACGCAACCAGGACGCGACGCGGAGCAGCAGGCGCCGATAGGCTTCGTCGTCCCCCTTCCGTGCCGCCCGCATGAGCGCGGAGAGATCTTCCGGATCGGACAACGGGCCCACTCTTCACGCATTCGTGTTGGATGGAGAGAACATTACAGGCGCTTTGGAGAAAAAAGGAAGCGGCGCGCTGTAACGACGACGTGTGCGCGACCGAATGACCTCCTGCGAGCCGAAATTGGCTCGAGCCCAGGAGGACTTGTCCATGATCAATCGTACCACCACGGCAGCCCTTGCCGCCGCCGTCGCCGCCGCGGCCCTGATATCGTCCGGCGCCAATGCCCAGACCGCCAACGCCGACAAGGAGCGGTGCTACGGCGTCTCGATGGCGGGCAAGAACGACTGCGCCGCGACCGGCAACAATTCCTGCGCCGGCCAGTCGAAGGCCGACTACGACGCCAAGGCCTGGAAGTACGTCGCCAAGGGATCGTGCGCCGCGATGGAAGTGACCCTCAAGGACGGCATGAAGCGCAAGGGCGCGCTGCAGCCGATGTAAGGAGCCTCGTCGTGACGGCGGATCGCCTGCTTCGTGCCGGTGCCGGGCTGAAGCCCGAACACCAGCGGCACATCCTCGAAGCCCGACCCGATGTCGGCTGGTTCGAGGTCCATGCCGAGAACTACATGGGAGCCGGCGGTCCGCCGCATCACTTCCTGGAGCGCGTCCGCGCGCTCTATCCGCTGTCGGTGCATGGGGTTGGCCTGTCTATCGGATCGGCCGACGGCATGGTGCCGGGCCATCTCGCCCGCCTGAAGTCGGTGGTGGACCGCTATCAGCCCGTCATCGTGTCGGAGCATTTCGCCTGGTCGACGCACGAGGGGACTTTCCTGAACGACCTGCTGCCGCTTCCATACACGGAAGCCACCCTGTCGCTGGTGGCACATCACGTCGACGAGGCCCAGAGGGTGCTCGGACGGCGCATCCTCATCGAGAATCCCTCGACCTATCTCCGCTTCGATGTCGAGGAAATGCCGGAAACGGATTTCCTGCGCGCGCTCGCCCGGCGCACCGGCTGCGGCCTACTGCTCGACGTCAACAACATCATCGTCTCCGCGGCCAACCATGGCTTCGATCCCGGCGCCTATCTCGCGAGCTTCCCGCATGAGCATGTCGGCGAGATCCATCTCGCCGGTCACGCCGTGCTGGAGAGCGACGGCGAAACGCTGCTGGTCGACACGCACGACCGCGCGGTCTCTTCCGAGGTCTGGGCGCTCTTTCGCAACATCATCACGCGCCACGGCGCTCTTCCTACGCTGATCGAGTGGGACTCCGACATACCCGCCTGGTCCGACCTCGAAGCCGAAGTCCACGAGGCCCAATTGATTCTGCAGACGGCCGGAGGGCTCGATGCCCGCGCAGCCTGACGGCGTCGACCTCGCCGACTTGCAGCGCCGCTTCGCCGGCGCCGTGCTGCAGGCCCGCCTTTCGATGCCCGACGGCATTCGTCCCGCCGCCGGCGCCACGCGCGAGCGACGATTAGGCGTCTACCGCAACAACGTGAAAGCCAGCCTGGCCGCCGCCCTGACGGCACGGTTTCCAGTCGTGGTGCGCCTGGTCGGCGACGAATTCTTCACCGCCACCGCGCTCGTCTTCCTCGCGCGACATCCGCCGCGCTCGCCCGTCCTCGCCGAGTATGGCGGCGCCTTTGCAAACTTCCTGGAGGGATTCGATCCCGTCGCGAACCTGCCCTACCTGCCCGACATTGCCCGGCTGGAATGGGCGCGCCACGTCGCGTTTCACAGCACTGACGCCGACACCGTCGACATCGGTCGGCTCGCCGCCTTGCCGCCGGAGCAGATCGGCACGGCCATCCTCGGGATTCATCCGGCCGCAAGCGTCATCGCGTCGCCCTGGCCCATTGTCTCTCTCTGGACCACCAACACATACGACGCGACGCCCCAGGCGCCAGCTGCCGATTGGACGGGCGAGACGGCGCTGGTGACACGACCGCATCTCGACGTGCTCGTCCAACGGCTTGCGCCAAGCACCGACCTGCTGCTGGCCGTACTGGCGCGAGGGATAGCGTTGGGCGCTGCTGCCGATGCGGTCTCGTGCGCCCACGAAGACTTCGACCTCGCGGCGGCGCTGGCGACGCTGTTCGCCACCGGCGCCGTCACAACCCTCTCCCAAGGATCGTCGTCATGATCGCCCTGCTCATGCGTCTCGACACGCTGCTGTCACGCATCCCGCACGAGTTGCTGGCCCTCCTCGCCCGCCTGTCCGTCGGCACGATCTTCCTGCGCTCGGGCCTGCTGAAGCTCGATGGCTGGGCCGACGGCACCACGCTCACGCTATTCCGCGAAGAGTACAGGCTGCCGCTCCTCCCGCCCGAGCTGGCCTCTTGGCTGGCGACGGGCGCGGAACTCAGTCTGCCGATCCTTCTCTTCTTCGGCCTGTTCACCCGACCGGCGGCGCTCGCCCTTCTGGGCATGACGCTGGTGATCGAGATCTTCGTCTATCCCAACGCCTTCGACACACACGGCGTCTGGGCGGTGTCCCTGCTCTATCTCGCCAAGTTCGGGCCGGGCACTCTGGCCCTCGATCGCCTGCTCTTCGCGCGCGCGATGCCTAACGCTTACGGACGGGCTTGAGATCGGAGGCGATCGGATAGGCCGTCGTCGACTTCACGCGCTCCATCGAGAAGCGGGAGGTCACGTTCTTGAGCGGCATGGTGTCGATCAGTTTCTTGTAGAAGAGATCGTAGGCCTGCATGTCGGGAACGGCGACCCGCAGCATGTAGTCGATGTCGCCCGCCATGCGGTGGAACTCCATCACCTCGGGCATCGCCGTGACGGTGCTGGCGAACTTCGAAAGCCAGGCCGAGGAATGGTCGCCCGTCTCGATCGACACGAACACAGTCAATCCCATACCGATCGACTCGGGCGAGATCAGCGCCACCCGCTTCAGGATGACGCCGGACTTCTCCAGCCGCTGGATGCGCTTCCAGCAGGGGCTTTGCGAGAGACCGACCCGGTGGGCGATCTGCGCCAGCGAAAGGCTCGCATCCTCCTGGAGGAGCGCCACGATCTTCTTGTCGATGGCATCCATATTCATCAATCCGTCAACGCGGGGCAGGGCAGTCTAGACCGGAAGGGACTCCAGCCGCACCGGGGCGCCCAGGCGCCCCGTGAGAACGATGGCGAGCGCCTCGACGTCGCCATCCACAGGTCCGGCATAATTCACGAGGCGCGGCGGCGCCCCATCGAACCAGGACAGACGCCACGCGCCGGCCTCGCACATCAGCGTGCCCACGAAGCGTCCCTGCGCGGAAATCGTCCAAAGAGCGGGCTCTTCGTAGGCCGCCTGCAACAGGCGCGCCGCCCGAGCGACGAGGGTGCTGGCCAAACCGAGCATGCCGGAACTGTACGGGCGCGCTCGCCACTGCAGCAATGAAACGGTGGATCGAATCCGGCGGTGGCGCCAGCAGGATTCACTTCGGAAGCGGCCGACTGGAGGAAATTTTGCTCCCATTTTGACCGAGGGTCAGGGTCGGACGGCCGGCGTTTCCAGCTTCAGGCCTTTCGCCCGCTCCATCAGATAGAGTTCGAGGGCCGTGTATTCGGGCGAATCGAGGGACCACGCCTCGGCGCGGATACCGACCAGGCAGTTGCGCAACCGGCGCTTCAACGAACCGAGCCCCTGCCATTCGAGGCGATAGATCGGATAGCCCGTCGGATGCGCCTCGGGAATGACGATGCCCGCCAGCTTCTTGCCGGCGTTGTCGTCATGGCAGATGGCGCAGGAGAGGTTGAGCTGGCCCTGGCGGCGGCGATAGATCTCGGCACCCTCGCGGCGGAAGGCATCGAGACGCAGGTCGTAAGGCGGGGCGATCGGCAGGTCGCGGGACTGATGCGCGACATAGACGGTGAGCGCCAGCAGGTCGCGATTCTCCGGGCGCAGTGCGTCCGCCTTCTGGTGCTCGGTGCGGCAGAGGTTGATACGGCCCTCGAGATCGACCGGACGGTGGCCGCCTTGCGGGATCGCCGGATAGCGCACGGCGACGCCCTTCATGCTGGTCGCAGCGGTACCATGGCAATCGGCACAGGATTTGGCGGCGCCGCCCGCTTGTTTGCTCCAGAGCTGACCGCCGAGCTGGACGAACAGCATGCCGGGATTGGCGGTGTCGTCGTCCTGCATCTTCTGCAGCGCCTCGCCCATGTCCTGGTACCCGGAGCGACGCTTGTCGCCCCCTGCGTGCGCCGCCGCATAGGAAGCAGCAAACACCAGCGCCAGGCCGACCGCGAGCAGCCGCCCGGTCATTCGACGGCGATGTCGATCCGCTGCTCGGCGGCGAAGCCCTCGTCGCCGGTCCAGCGCAGGACCACCGTGCCGCTCTCCTTCGCCAGCGCGAAGAAGGATACGAACGGATTGGCGGCGATCGCCGGCGACATGTCCATTGCGAAGATCTCGGCGCCGTTCCAGCTCGCGGTGAAACGCTCGATGATGTTGCGCGGGATGATGCGGCCGTTCGGCCCGGGCCGGAAGCCGGTCTCCATCGGATGCATGATCAGCACCTTGATCTCGACGACGTCGCCACGCCGGGCGGTCTTCGGCGCGTTCACCAGGATGTTCGACATCAGGGCGATTCCTCGAGGCAGGCGGCCAGGGTCACGATCACGTCCGCGCCGGCGCTCCAGAATTTGCCGTCGCTGGTCTCGGCGATGGCCACGATCCGCTGGCTGTCGCCGAGCTTGATGCGCGTACCGACGATCGCCTTGCCGCTGCGGGCACCGAGCCGCGCGGAGAAGACGTTGGGCTGCGGGTTCTTCTCGTTGAAGACATGGATCGCCTTGACGTAGTCGGCCTCGGTCATCGGACCTTCCACCGACACGGTGAGCGGCACGGTACTGCCGTTCTCGACCAGCGGCGGCACGTCGAGCTTCACCCGGGCCTCGGTCGGCGTCGCCGTGCCGACGACCTTCCTGATCGCCTCGGCCATGGCGTCGGGCGTCGCCGTCGCGGGTGCGAGCGGGACAACGACGACGGCAACAGTGGTGGCGGCTGTGCCGGCCAGGAAACGACGTCGATCCATTCAATCCTTCAACGTGACGAGATAGGCCACGACATCCTCGACCTGCGCGGCCGAAAGGATCGTCTTGCCTTCGAAGTTGCGGGCGACCCGCTGTAGGCCATGGGTCTTATAGTAAGCCGGCATGATCGTGTCGGCATTGAGACGCGACCCGTCGACGATGCGCAGGCGCAACTGTCCCTCCGACCAGCGCGAGCCGGCGCCCGAAAGAGTCGGGGCGATGTCGCCCTGAAACCGCTCCTCCGCAATCGGTCCGGAATGACACAGGAGGCAGAGGCCGACGCTACGGTTTGCCACGATCGCCCGGCCGCGCGCCGCATCGCCCGGCTGGCCGGTGAGCGAGTGGGGAATCGAGTCGTCGATGATCTGCGGCACGACGGGAGGAGCGGGCTG
>JAGNNA010000313.1 GCA_017990895.1 Reyranella sp. | reverse complement strand
TCCGGCCCTTCGTCGGCCGTAAGCTTGTGATGTCCGCCATGGCCGGTGGCGATGGCCGTCACGTAGTTGGTCGTGCCGATGCTTGCCTTTGCGTGTGCCATGTCGCCGTCGTCGCCTCCCGATGATGGAGGGCCCGTTGCCGGGCCCTCGCATCAGTCTAGTGGCGCTTGCGGCTGGAAGCTGCCTTCTTGACGGCCTTCTTCACAACCTTCTTGGCGGCGGTCTTGGTCTTCGCCTTCGCAGCGACCTTCTTCTTTGCAACCTTCTTCTTTGCAACCTTCTTCTTTGCAACCTTCTTCTTCGCAGCCATCTGAAAACTCCCTGTCCATATCAAGGAACGGCACAGGACGCACCGCTCCTTATTGCATCTAGATCACGATTCTTATTCCTGTCACGCATTCTTCGCGTGATTTTATCGTGCCGATGTGAGTCATGTGGTCGCTGAGCGATGCATCGGCGGGCAGTGAAGCGAGCAATCCACCTGCGGTCTGAGGATCGAACAGCAGCGGAATCTTCGCATGACCGGACACGCGATCGAGTCCGTCGATGAGATGACGCGCACGCAGATTCGCCGGTTGCAGTGAACTCGCGAAGCCTTGCGCGAACAGTTCGACCGCGCCGGGAAGCACTGGTAGCGAGTCGAGATGCAGGTCGACCATGACATTATCGCTGGCGCGGATCATCTCGGCGAGATGACCGGCGAGGCCGAAACCCGTCACGTCGGTGCAGGCATGAGCGCCTGAACTCATCAAAGCACGTGCAGCATCGCCCGAGGGCGTGCGCATCGAGGCGAGCGCGGTCTCGATCCAGCGCGCCTGCGCCATGCCGCGCATCGCCGCCGCGAAGATGACACCGGTGCCGAGCGGCTTCGTGAGCACGAGCTTGTCGCCCGGCTTCAATCCACCTTTGCGAAGGGCTTGTGAAGCGACGACGAGTCCGTTGACCGAGAAGCCCAGCGCCGCCTCCGGGCCTTCGCCGGAGTGACCGCCGATCAACGCGCAGCCCGCGCCGTCGAGGATCCGCCGTGCGCCCGACAGCATCTGGAAGAGGTCTTCCTCCATCAGACGTTCGGCCGCCGCCGGAACAACGGCCAGCGCGAGCGCGCTATGCGGCTTGGCGCCCATCGCCCAGACGTCGCCCAGCGCGTGCACGGCGGCCACTTCGCCGAAGGCGAAGGGATCGTCGATGAAGGTGCGGAAGAAATCGACCGATTGCACCAGCGCCAGGCCCGCCGGCACCTCTATCATGGCCGCGTCGTCGGGCGCCTCGAGACCGATCGTGACGTCGGAGCCGGGCGAGGGGCCGATGCGCGCCAGCACGCGATCGAGCACGCCGGCGCCGACCTTGGCGCCGCACCCGCCGCATCGCATACCGATATCGGCCAGCAGACGTTTCGCCTCGGCATCCGCCAGAGCCGGGTCGGGTAAAGCGGCGCGTGCGGCTGTGTCCATCGGCGTTGCCGGCGGCTCGCGATACATGCGCATCCACTTGCGGTCGATATGGTCCTTCCAGCGCCACACCCACGAGCCCTCGAAGGCCCACGCGCCGCGCGTCGCAACCGCGCTGCCGTCGCCGGTGCCGAGGATGGAGAGATAGCGGCGCTGCGGGGTGAAGGGTTCTGGCGACTGGCCCAGCAGCGCCCGCCGCAGGTTGGCGGCGAGCGGTGGGCCGTGGCGCACGGCGAAGACGCCGGCCTTGGGACGTGGATGAGCGGTCACGCTGGCGCAGTCACCGGCGCTGAACACGAGCGGATCACCGCTGGAGGCAAGCGTCGGTTCGACCGCGAAGAAGCCGCGCTCGTCGAGCGGCAGGCCGGTCTCGGCGAACCAGGCCGCGGCGCTGGCTTGCGTCACCACGAACACGTCGTCGACCGGCAGACGCTCGCCGGTTTCGAGATGAACCGCATCGGCATCGACGCGGGTCGTGGCGGCGTTCTCGATCAGCCGGACGCCGCGGCGCGCGAAGATGGCGCGCATGCGCCGCCGCGCCGCCGCTGCCTGGCCCGACAGAATCTCGCCCTTGGTCGCGAGCGTGACCGAGACCTGGGCGTTGCGCGCGATCGACCGCAGTCGATGATCGATGGCCAGCGCCAGTTCGACGCCGCCCGCGCCGCCGCCGATCACGGCGATGCGCAGCGCGCCCTGCCAGTCCTTCACCCGTTCGAGGAAGCCCAGCCAGCGTCGGCCCAACTCGGCGATGGGTTTTACCGGTGTCGCATGCTCGGCCGCCCCGGGGATCTGCTCCATGCTGGGCGAGGAGCCGACATCGAGCGACACGAGATCGTAGGAGACCGGCGGCCGATCCTTCAGCAGAACCTGTCGGTTCGCGCGATCGAGTCCGACCGCTTCGGCATGGATGAGACGCGCGCCGGTCCAGGCGCAAAGCCGCGCGAGATCGATGTGGCAATCGTCGAAGGAATAGGCGCCGGCCACGAAGCCCGGGATCATGCCGGAATAGGGCGTCTCGATGTCCCGCCCGATCAGGGTGAGCCGCACGCCGGGCATCGGCTTCATGCCGAAGTTCTTCACGACATGGACATGCGAATGGCCGCCGCCCACGAGCACGAGATCCTTGAGGAGGGGCGCCGTCTGCATCGTCTGTCCTTTGCGCATTCGCCGGAGGCACGATCCCGCCGTCGCCAATGCTCTGCAATCTATTAGTAGTGTTCAAGGAAATTGTAATGTATATCAATTGATTAGGGGTGCTTGTTCCCCTGATTTCGGAGCCACCCCCGCATGGCCGTCACATCCGGCCTCACGGTTTCCCCTGATTTTCCCGAGGACGGGTCCGCGCGCGCGGCGCAACCGCGCTCGGCCTGGTCGCTGTCCTGGCCGCTGGTGCTGGGACTGCTCCTCTTCATCTGTCTGGCTAATGGCAGCGGACTGCCCTTGCTGGCCGATCCCGACACGCACTGGCACATCGCGGTCGGCAACTGGATGCTGGGCAAGGGCGCAGTGCCGACGACCGATCCGTTCTCCTTCTCCTTCGCGGGCCAGCCGTGGATCGCCAAGGAGTGGCTGTCGCAGCTCCTGATGTCGGTCGCGTTCAAGCTCGGCGGCTGGGGTGGCGTGACCGTGCTGGCCGCGGGCGCACTCGCCGTCTCCTTCGCGATGATGCTGCGGCTGCTGCTGCGCGATCTGCGACCCTTGCCGGCTGCCGTCTTCGTGCTGGCTGCCATTGCGATGACCCTGCCGCACTTCCTCGCGCGACCGGCCGTGCTCGCTTTCCCGTTCATGCTGCTCTGGATGGCGGGCCTCGTGCGCGCCGTCGAGGAGCGCCGTGCGCCCGCGCCGCTGCTGCTCCTGGTCATGCTGCTCTGGGTCAACCTGCACGGCAGCTTCATCATGGGCCTGCTGCTGGGTGTCGCCTTCGCGGTCGAGGCAGTGGTCGGCGCGCGCGATGCCACGGAGCGCAAGGCCTTGTTGTCCGGGTGGGTCAGGTTCGGCATCGCCTCGTTCCTCGCGGCCTGCATCACGCCCTATGGACCCGAGTCGATCTGGGTGACGCTGCGCATCTTCGCCCTCGACGACACGCTGGCCTTCATCGCGGAATGGAAGTCGCCCGACTTTCAGAAGGCGCCGCTGCAGGAGCTGGTGCTTCTGATCGCCCTCTATGCCGCCCTGTCGCGCGGGCTGAAGCTGCCGCTGCTGCGGCTCCTGATCGTGCTCGGCCTGCTGCACCTCTATCTGCGCTATGCCTTCAATGCCGAACTGCTGGCCATGCTCGCGCCGCTCGCGCTGGCGCCGCTTCTGGCGCGTCAGTGGCCGGCGCTGAGGCACGACCCCGCTGCCGGCCGCGACGGTTCGCTCCCCGGGCAGGCCGCCGCGCTTGCGCTGCCGGCTGGGCGTGCCGCCGCCGTTGTGGGCGTCGCCTGCTGTGCGCTGATCGCGCTCGGACTCGTGCGCTATGGCGGCATCGTGCCGCCGCTCTCGACCATGCCCTCGACCGGGATGGCCTATGTGAAGCAGGCGGGGATCGGCGGCCGCGTGCTCAACCACTATGTGTTCGGCGGCTATCTCATTCATGCCGGCGTGCCGACCTTCATCGACGGCCGTGGCGAGCTCTATGGCCGCGACTTCATCAAGCGCTACGCCGATACGATCGGCCTGCGCGGCGGCGAACCGCTGGAGCAGCTGCTCGAGCGCAACCGCATCGACTGGACCTTCATGCCGCCCGACCAGCCGGCCAATCGTTTGCTCGCCCGGCTGCCGGGCTGGCGCCAGGCCTACGCCGACGAGGCGGCGGTGATCTTCGTGCGGGAGCGCCGAGAGTAAACGCTCCGGAGGATCAGAGTGAAGATTTGCAGGAAGATTGCATGTGTCGCGTCCGCGATGGTTCTGCAGTCCTGCTCACCCGAGCCGACGAACAAATCGTACATTGCGATCGCCGGAACGTCCGACCGGATCGTCGCCGACATGGCGCCGTTGATTTACGGCAAGCTCGATTCCCTGTCTGAACCTGCGAAGCGCCGACGATCCGTTGCGCTCGTCATCACCCAGTCCGCCAAGCCGCCTCCGAATGCGACATGTATTGCCACCCTGAAGGTCGCCTTCGAGCGGCAGCTTCGCACGCTGGAAGACCAAGCAGGTATCGACCTTCGCATAGGTGCCGCCCCGGAGGAGGCAGCGGTTGTCTTCGTTCTCGGCGACACCGTGCAAACCAATGCTCGAAGCCCGCGCTTGCAAATGTGGATGCTCGCAGCGAGGCAGAATGAGCCATATTCGACGTCCGAGTTCAGCGAGAGCCTATGGTTCCCCGGTCATTTCTCGGCCGATTTCCTGCAAGGAATTTACGCTGACCCAGCCGACTGGCTCGTCTTTGGTGTTTCACTCGTACATTGGGCTGCGATGAAGCCGGGACCCAAAGGAGAGGGGGCGCGATCAACTTCATCGAGCGGCTCGCGCACCTCTATTCATTGGCTCTCAAACAGGAATTCACAGAGACTTACACTCGGATTGGGCGAGAAGCCCGAATGAGCGTTGGTCCGAGCGCCTACGACGTCTCGTTCGAAGATGCGGCAAGGTTCGAATTCGGCCTGTATTTTTGCGCGCAGTTCGTCGACAGGATGAAATTGGGGCGGTGTGCCCAGCAGATGGTGAGACTCACCGCCGACAACAATCGCGACTGACCGTCTCTACTCCTTCAGCACGATCCAGGTGCAGTGTCCGATCGCACACAGCCGGCCGGACTCGGTGTAGAGCGCGGTGCCTGAGTAGAGTTTTCGTCCCTCGGCGCCGATGCGCCAGCCGACGACAGCGCAGCGCTCGCCGACTCTGGGAGCTTCCAGCACTTTTGCGGTCATGCGGCCGGTTAGGGCAGGGCGCATATCCTCGGGATCCTGAACGGCCCAGGCGCCAGGGCAGTCGAGCGTGCCCCACAGGAATTCCGGCCTGATGCGGCCGTCGTCGTCGGCGTGGTTGGCGTGCGGCACGTAGCAGGAGAGGGACGTGCCGTTGCCCGAGTGGCTGCCGAACACGCGCAGCCCGTCGCCGACGCCGCGGCTGCGACCGCAGACGAGACACCATTGGAAATCGCTGCCCTCGCCGCAGCCGCCCACGGTGTCCTGATGCATCACCGCGTTCCAGTCCGATGGCGGCTTCGGCGGGTCGAGATGGTCGACCTTGCCGGCGCGCGCCTCGCAGATCAGCGTGTCGCCATCGCGCATCGTCATCACCGCCTCTTCGCGCACGAGGTTCATCGGCGTTTCGATGGGAATCGGCGCGCGGAGCGTGATCTCGACGGCGCCGTCGCCTCCGAAGCTCTTGGTGTAGCGCTCGGCCAGCAGGCCGGAGACATAACCGCCATTGCCCGAGAGGCGCGGGCCGTTGAAGCCGGCCTTGATGATGAGTGTGTTGTCCACCGTGATCTCGCAATGTGAAGGCC
>JAGNNA010000312.1 GCA_017990895.1 Reyranella sp. | reverse complement strand
GATCAACGTCCAGATGTTCGAGGGCCGCACCATCGAACAGCGCCGTGCGCTGGCGAAGGAGCTGACCGAAGGGACCTGCCGCGCGCTGGGCTGCACGCCCGATGCCGTGCAGATCATCCTGACCGACGTCAAGAAAGAGAACTGGGCCGAAGCCGGCAAGCTGTTCTCGGATACGTAATAACTGTCATCCCGAGCGCAGCGAGACACCCTTGTCGGGCACCGCCCAAAGGTCCCTCGCTGCGCTCGGGATGACACCGATCTCCTGAACCGGAGTCTTTCGTCATGTCCGCCACACCCTTCGATGCCGAGCAATTCGTCCGCGACTACAAGAGCGGAACCGAGAAGCTCACCGCCGCCTATGGCTACAACCCCGCCGAGGGACTCGATTCCTGCGGCGTCGGTCTGGTGGTCGCGCTGGACGGCAAGCGACGCCGCGACGTGGTCGCGGCCGGCATCGATGCACTGAAGGCGGTGTGGCATCGCGGCGCCGTCGACGCCGACGGCAAGACCGGCGACGGTGCGGGCATCCACGTCGAGATCCCGCAGGATTTCTTCAAGGAGCATGTCCGCGAGGCGAGCGGTGAGCTGCCGCAGGCCGGCCGGATCGCGGTCGGCATGGTGTTCCTGCCACGCACCGACCTCGGCGCGCAGGAGCGCTGCCGCACCATTGTCGAGACCGAGATTCTGCGCTTCGGCCACACGATCCTGGGCTGGCGGCAGGTGCCGGTCGACATCTCCGTCATCGGCGCCAAGGCCAACGAGACACGGCCTGAGATCGAGCAGATCCTGATCGGCCGCGGCGACGCGAAGCTCGACAACCGCGAGTTCGAGAAGCAGCTCTACATCCTGCGCCGGCGCATGGAGAAGGCCGCGCTCGCCGAGAACATCGCCGAGTTCTACGTCTGCTCGCTCAGCTGCCGTTCGGTCGTCTACAAGGGCATGTTCCTCGCCGAGCATCTCAGCGCCTTCTACCCCGACCTGCTCGACGAGCGCTTCACCTCGCGCTTCGCGATCTTCCACCAACGCTACTCGACCAACACCTTCCCGCAATGGAAGCTGGCGCAGCCCTTCCGCGTGCTCGCCCACAATGGCGAGATCAACACCATCCTGGGCAACGTCAACTGGATGAAGAGCCACGAGGCGCGCCTCGAGCACGAGCATTTCGGTCGCTTCATCGAGGACCTGAAGCCGATCGTGCAGCCCGGCGCTTCGGATTCGTCGGCGCTCGACAATGTGTTCGAACTGCTGGTGCGCGGCCATCGCAACCTGCCGATGGTCAAGACGATGATGATTCCCGAGGCCTCGGCCACGAACCCCAACGTGCCGGCCGAGCATCGTGCGATGTACAACTACGTGAACGGCGTGATGGAGCCGTGGGACGGACCGGCCGCCATCGCCGCCGTCGCCGGCAAGTGGGCGCTGGTCGGGCTCGACCGAAACGGGCTGAGGCCGATGCGCTACGTCATGACGTCAACGGACCTGCTGATCGCCGGCTCCGAGGCCGGCATGGTGCCGCAGGACGAAGCCAGGATCGTCGAGAAGGGCCGCCTCGGCCCCGGCGAGATGCTGGCGGTCGATATGGACCAGCCCAAGGTCTACAAGGACCGCGAACTGAAGGACATGCTCGCGGCGACGCACGACTATGCGAGCTGGACCACGCGCACGGTCGAGCTCGACTCGCTGATCCGGCAGGACGCGCCCGCCGCCGAGCACTTCCCTGCCGACGAGCTGCGCCGCCGCCAGTTCGCGGCCGGCTGGTCGATCGAGGATCTCGAGGCGATCCTCCATCCCATGGTCGAGGACGGCAAGGAGGCCGTCGGCTCGATGGGCGACGACGCGCCGCTCGCGGTGCTGAGCGACACCTATCGCGGCATGCATCATTACTTCCGGCAGAACTTCAGCCAGGTCACGAATCCGCCGATCGACAGCTTGCGCGAGCGCAACGTGATGACGATCCGCACCCGGCTGGGCAACCTGGGCAACATCCTCGACGAGACGCCCGACCAGAGCGAGATGCTGTCGCTGCAGTCGCCGATCGTGCTCAACGCCGAGTTCGAGGCGATGCGCAAGTACATGGGCGACACGGCGGCCCGCATCGACTGCACGTTCGATCCGAGAGGTGGACTCGATGCGATGCGCCAGTCCTTCGAGCGCATCTGCAAGGAGGCCGAGGACGCCGTCCGCAGCGGCTGCCTGCACATCGTGCTGACCGACGCCAACATCGGCCCCGACCGCGCCGCCCTGCCGATGATCCTGGCGGCCGGTGCCGTGCACTCCTACCTGGTGCGCCAGTCGCTGCGCACCTTCACCTCGCTGAACGTGCGCTCGGGCGAATGTCTCGACGTGCACTATGTCGCCGTCATCATCGGCGTCGGTGCGACGACGGTGAACCCCTACCTCGCCGAGGAGACGATCGCGGCCCGCCACGCGCGCGGCCTGTTCGGCAAGCTGTCGCTCGGCCAGTGCCTGGCGAACTTCAAGAAGGCGCTGGACGAGGGCCTGCTCAAGGTGATGTCCAAGATGGGCATCTCGGTCCTGTCGTCCTACCGTGGCGGCTGCAACTTCGAGGCGGTCGGCCTGTCGCGTTCGCTGGTCGCCGAGTTCTTCCCCGGCATGCCCTCGCGCATCTCGGGCATCGGCCTGCGCGGGGTGCAGGAGGAGATCGCCGAGCAGCACGCGCGCGCCTTCGACGAGGACGTGATCGCGCTGCCGATCGGCGGCTTCTACAAGGCACGCCGCGGCGGCGACCGGCACAATTTCGAGGGCGCCCTGATCCATATGCTGCAGGACGCGGTGAACACCGAGTCCTACGCGAAGTACCGCAAGTACAGCGAGGCGGTACGCCGCCAGCCGCCGATCAATCTGCGCGACCTGCTCGACTTCAAGACCGACCGCGCGCCCATCCCACTCGACGACGTCGAATCGATCACCGAGCTGCGCAAGCGGCTGGTGGCGCCCGGCATCTCGCTGGGCGCGCTGGGGCCGGAGGCGCACGAGACGCTGTCGATCGCCATGAACCGCATCGGCGCCAAGTCCGATTCCGGCGAGGGCGGCGAGGATGCCGCGCGCTACCGGCCGCGACCGAACGGTGACAACGCCTCCTCGGCTATCAAGCAGGTGGCGTCCGGCCGGTTCGGCGTCACCGCCGAGTACCTGAACAACTGCCGCGAGCTCGAGATCAAGGTGGCCCAGGGCGCCAAGCCCGGCGAGGGCGGCCAGCTTCCCGGCCTCAAGGTCACGGAGATGATCGCCCGGCTGCGTCACTCTACGCCCAGCGTGACGCTGATCAGCCCGCCGCCGCACCACGACATCTATTCGATCGAGGATCTGGCGCAGCTGATCTACGACCTGAAGCAGATCAACCCCGAGGCGCGCGTGACCGTGAAGCTGGTCGCGCGCTCCGGCATCGGCACGATCGCGGCGGGCGTGGCCAAGGCGAAGGCCGACGTGATCCTGGTATCGGGCCACAATGGCGGCACCGGCGCCTCGCCGCAGACCAGCATCAAGTATGCCGGCATCCCCTGGGAAATGGGCCTGTCGGAAACCCACCAGGTGCTGACCCTGAACCGCCTGCGCGACAAGGTGCTGCTGCGCACCGACGGCGGCATCAAGACCGGCCGCGACGTGGTGATTGCCGCCATGCTGGGCGCCGAGGAGTACGGGCTTGGCACGGCGTCGCTGATCGCCATGGGCTGCATCATGGTGCGGCAGTGCCACTCCAACACCTGCCCGGTCGGCGTCTGTACCCAGGACCCCAAGCTGCGCGAGAAGTTCGAGGGCTCGCCGGAGAAGGTCGTCAACCTGTTCAGCTTCGTCGCCGAAGAGGTGCGCGAGATCCTGGCGCAGCTCGGCTACAGGTCGCTGCTCGAGATCGTCGGCCGCTCGGACCTGCTGAAGCAGGTGGGCCGCGGCGCGCGCCATCTCGACGACCTCGACCTCAACCCGCTCCTGACGCGCGCCGATGGCGGGCACGAGACCGTGCATTGCACGGTCGAGGGCCGCAACGAGGTGCCCGACACGCTCGACGCCCAGATGCTGCGCGACGTGCAGCCGCTCTTCACGCACCGCGAGAAGATGCAGCTGCAGTACAGCGTGCGGAACACCCATCGCGCCGTCGGCACGCGGCTGTCGGCGATGATCACGCGCAAGTACGGCATGACGGGCCTGCCGCCCGACACCGTGACGGTCCGCCTGCGCGGCACCGCCGGCCAGTCGCTCGGCGCCTTCGCCGTGCAGGGCATGAAGCTCGAAGTGTTCGGCGACGCCAACGACTATGTCGGCAAGGGGTTGAGTGGCGGCACCATCATTGTGAAGCCGACCATCTCGAGCCCGCTTGTGCCGGAAGCCAATGCCATCATCGGCAACACGGTCCTGTACGGCGCAACCGCCGGCAAGCTGTTCGCCTCGGGCCGCGCCGGCGAGCGCTTCGCCGTGCGCAACTCGGGCGCGGATTCGGTGGTCGAAGGGCTGGGCTCGAACGGCTGCGAGTACATGACGGGCGGCACGGCCGTCATCCTGGGATCGATCGGCGTCAATTTCGGCGCCGGCATGACCGGCGGCATGGCCTTCGTCTACGACCCGGAGGACGCCTTCCCGCTGAAGGTCAATGCCGAGACGGTGACATGGCAGCGCATCGACCATCGGCACTGGGAGTCGGTGCTGAAGGGGCTGGTGGCCGAACACGTCGCCGAGACCAAGTCGCCGCTGGGCGCACGCCTGCTCAACGACTGGGATCGCGAGGTCGGGCATTTCTGGCAGGTCGTGCCGAAGGAAATGCTGACGCGCCTGCCGCAGCCCCTCACCGTCGCGCAGGAGAAGCGCGCCTAGTCGCGCAGCACGGGAGGAAACATCCATGAGCGACGCGCGGCCTTCGCGCGTAGCGTGGCTGCAGCTCGGGCTCGTCGTCTTGCTGTTCGGCCTGGCCTGGCCGGTCATCCGGATCGGCCTGGACGCCGGTACGCCGATCTGGCTGGCGGCGGCGCGCGCCACTCTGTCGGCGATGACGGCCTTCGTTCTGGTCGCGGCGCTGAAGCGCCTCGCCTGGCCCGGACGCGGCGACTGGCCGATCATCCTGTCGGTCGGCGCGCTGCAGCTCACTTGCTTCTTTGCCTTCGCCAATCTCGGCGTGCAGATCGTGCCGCCGGGCCGCTCGGGCGTGCTGGCCTACACGACCATGCTCTGGATGGTGCCGCTCTCGTGGATGGTCGGCGAGAAGGTCGGCCGCCGCGCCTTCGTGGGCGCCCTGCTGGGTGTCGCCGGCATCCTCGTGCTGGTCGATCCGCTGCGCTTCGACTGGAGCGACCGCCGGGTGATGCTGGGCCATGGCTGGCTGCTGGCCGCGGGCTTCACCTGGGCGCTCGCCATCCTGCATGCCCGCCGCCACACCTGGCGCATGTCGCCGCTCGACGTACTGCCCTGGCAGATGGGAGTCGCCACGGTGTTGCTCTGGATCCTCGCCTTCGTGCTGGAACCCACCGGCCATCTCGACCTGAAGCACCCGTCGCTGTGGCTGGCGCTGCTCTATCTCGGCGTGCTGGCCGGCCCGACGGCCACTTGGGCCGCCGTCTCGGTCGCCCGCGCCCTGCCGCCGGTCACCGGCTCGCTCGGCATGCTGGGCGTACCCTTGCTGGCCATCGCCAGCTCGGTCGTGCTGGTGGGCGAGCCCGTCACCTGGCCGCTGGCGATCGGCACGTCGCTGGTGATCGCGGGAATTGCCATCGTGATCCTGGACAGGAACAATTGAGCTCATGTCCCTGATCGAAATCGAGCGGCGTGACGCCGTAGCCATCGTCCGTTTCAACAATCCGCCCAAGGGCTACATGAACGCCGCGATGGTCGGCGAGCTTGACGCGGCGGTCGACGGCCTGCTGGCCGACGACACGGTGA
>JAGNNA010000311.1 GCA_017990895.1 Reyranella sp. | reverse complement strand
CGATGATCCTGTGCGCCGGCGGGGCACTTTCGAACCTCGTGCTCGTGCCGCTCATCTGGATGATCGGGCGCCACTACCCGGATGCCATCTACCCGGCGACGATCTCGATCGCCGACATGGACGCCACCCAGATCTTCCGCGGCTACGTGCGCTTCATCGGCGTCGGGGCGATCGCCACCGCCGGCATCTTCGGCATCATCAAGTCGCTGCGCATTGTCGCCGGGTCTTTCAAGATCGCCGCCCACGCCTTCAAGCACGGTGAAGCTGCCGGTCAGGAGCGCACCGACAAGGATCTGTCGACGATGACGATCCTGATCGGCGTCCTCGCCACCACCCTCGGCGCCGGCTTCTTCTTCAGCAGTCTCGGCACGAGCCTGACGGTGGCGGTCGTCGGTCTCCTGCTGACCGTCCTCTTCTCCTTCTTCTTCGCCTCGGTGGCCGCCAACGCCATCGCCACGACCGCGCGCAACCCGGTCTCCGGCATGACCATGTTGACCATCATCGTGTCGTCCATCGTGCTGCTGAACTTCGGCCTCTCCGGTACCACCGGCATGTTCTTCGTCATGGCCATCGCCGGCATGGTCTGCACCGCGCTCTCGGTCTCCGGTCAGGCGGTCACCGATCTCAAAGCCGGCTACTGGCTGGGCTCGACGCCGGCCGTGCAGCAGCGGGTCAAGTTCTGGGGCATCGTCGCCTCGGCGGTGGCAGGTGCGCTCACCATCATGGTGCTCGCCAAGGCCTTCCAGTTCGGCGAAGCGGCCGTGGGCGACCCGCGGGTCGTTCTCGCGGCGCCCCAGGCGTCGATCATGAAGGCGCTGGTCGAGGGCTTCATGAGCCAGCAGCCGGTGGCCTACATCCTCTTCGGAGCCGGCGCTGCGATCGCGGTGGTGATGGAGATGCTCGGTGTGCCGGCGCTCATCTTCGCGCTGGGAATGTACCTGCCGCTCGAGCTCAACACGCCGGCGCTGGTCGGCGGATTCCTCGCCCATCTGATCGCGAAGCGTTCGGAGAAAGCGGGTGGCGAGCGCGGGCGCTCCATGCGTGAGCGCGGCGTGGTGATCGCCTCCGGCCTGATGGCGGGAGGCGCCCTTGGCGGAGTCCTCGGCGCTTCGTTGCGGCTGATTCCGAGCTACAGCGAGGAGTGGGTGAAGACGCCGTTCTACGACAACCCGGCCGCCTCGCAGACGGTCTCCGCGCTCCTGTTCCTCGCCCTGTGTATCTATGTCTGGCGCGGTGCGGTGAAGGAGGGCAAGGGCGGAGCCGGCGCGTGACGGCGCCCCTGGAGCGGGCGATCGCCGAGGCGATCCTCGGCGTCGACACTCTCTTCGGCGGCGACGTCATGAATCCGTCGGGCACCGGCCGCTTCATCGCCGACGCCTGGTTCTCCGACCAGCCGTTGCCGGCGGCCTACAGCCATCCGGCCGCCGCAGCTGTCCGCGCTGGCGGGGGAGTGTCGGCGGCTGTTCCCGATCGGGCGTTGATCGCCGCCTACCTCGCGGCGGTGGATATCCCGGCGGCGATCGCCGCCATCGCGGCCGCTGCGAGCGGCCCCGGTCTCGCCGGCAGTTTGCGCGGGCGCTACCTCGCGGGGCTCGCCCAGAGCTGCGGCGTCATGTGGGAGCTGGCGCAGGAGCTCCTCGGACAGGGCGATCCGGTGCCTTACGCGCGCGCGGTCGAAGCGTCCTGTGGCCGCCCGCCTTCGCCGTCCGATCCGCGTTCGAAGCGCGAGCAGGTGGCGGTTCGGCTCGAGGCGGCGGGCTACGATGCCGGCGCCGACGGGCTCGAGGCGGCGGTGGCGCGCTGGCGGCGCGATCGACTGGTGCCCAGGAAGTCGATTCCGGCCCTCGCCGGCGCCTTCATCGCCCAGCTCGATGCCGCGACGGCGCGCCATCTGCTGCCCTACGTGCCGCCGGCACTGCACCCGGTACCGCGAGCCAACGTCAGATTCCTGCCGATCGAGAACGCCTGGTTCTCCGGCTCGATGAACTACCTCGGCCGGGCACGTTCGAGCGCCGGCCTGCCCGAATACGAGGCGACCTACGAGCTCAACGCGGCACTCGAGATCTCCATCCCCGAGTTCGTGCAGCTGGTGGCGCACGAGGTGGTGCCGGGGCACGTCACCACGTTCGCCTACCTGCAGCACCTCTATTGGACCGGAGCCGCGGGTTTCGAGGCTTCTGTCCCGACGATGAACACGCGCGCCGCGACCCTCTCGGAAGGCATCGCCAACAACGCCATCCTGATCGCCCATGGCGTCACCGAGATCGCCGAGCTGGGCGACCCGGACCTCGAGCTCGGGCTGCTGCTCGCTCTGCTGCAGGACGACGCCAAGAACCAGGCGTCCTGGCTGACCTGGGCGGAGGCCTGGCCGGAGGAGGAGGTCGCGGCAGCCTTGCCGAGGGAGTTTCTGGTTTCGCAGGAGCGCGCCGGAAAGCTCGCCGGTGCCTGGGGCCGCCACCCTCTGCTCGGGCGGATGTACCTGCCCTGCTACCGCGCCGGCACCGATACCGTCGCCGACCTCCGCCGACGGTATCCGGCTGCCGAGCTGCTGCCGGCGATCTACGGCGCCCGCGGCCTGGTCGACATCGAGACGGTGGTGGATCTCCTTGCAGGGGAAGTGCCACCTGACCGGGTGGGGAGCTCCCCCCTGAATTCGTAGCGCGCTGGGTTCGCGCTCTCTGTAGGTTCGGTGACATAATTGTCACACTGAACCGGCCGGACTGGCCGAAAGACGCAGGATCGAGGCGTATCCGAGGAGGCAGGAATGGCTTATTCAATGCAATCGTCGAGACGCAGGAAGTCCGGGCTCGCCGCCCTGATGATGATGCTCGCAGCGCTCTGCGCGATCGGTGTGATCGGCGGCTTGACCGCCAGCCCGGCGGCGGCGATCGAAGGCGAGAAGGGCGAATTCACCTGGAGCTGGGACAACACCCTCTCCTACGGCCTGCTCTGGCGGATCACCAATCCCGACGAAGCGATCGTCGGACTCGCGGCCGGTGGCAAGGCTTTTTCGGTGAACGGCGACGACGGCAACCAGAACTACGGCAAGGGCATCGCCAGCAACGCCGCCAAGTGGAACAGCGAGCTGCAGCTCGGCTACAAGAACTTCGGCGCCTTCGTGCGCGCCTTCGCTTTCTACGACTACGAGAACGAGGAGAAGGAGCGCGAGCGCACGCCGCTCTCCGGCGAGGCGCTCGATCGCGTCGGCAGCCGCGCCGAGATCCGCGACGCCTTCGTCTGGGCGAAGTTCCACCTCGGCAAGCAGCCGGGCGAAGTGCGGCTCGGTCGCCAGGTGATCAACTGGGGTGAGAGCACCTTCATCCAGGGCGGCATCAACGCCATCAATCCGCTCGACGTCTCGGCGTTGCGCGTCCCCGGTGCCGAGCTGCGCGACGCGCTGTTGCCGGTCGGCGCAGCCCTCTTCAGCATCAAGCCGTCGGAAAACACCTCGCTCGAGGTCTACTACCAGTACGACTGGAACGAGACCCAGATCGATCCGGTCGGCAGCTACTTCTCGACCACCGATCTCGCTGGCGGCGGGGCGACCAAAGTGATGCTCGGCTTCGGCTCGGCGCCCGACACCATCCCGGTCGGCTTCCGCATCCCGGGCAACCCGGTGGGAGCGGTGGTTCCGCGCGGAGCCACCCGCGATGCTGATGAGGGCAACCAGTACGGGGCGGCGTTCCGCCTGTTCTCGCCGGCACTCGGCGGAACGGATTTCGGTTTCTACTACCTCAAGTACAACAGTCGTCTGCCGGTGATCATGGCGCACACCGGCACCGCGGCGGGCCTGCTGGTGAACGGCAACTACGCCAACTCCGCCTACTACTTCCTCGAGTATCCGGAAGACATCGACCTCTACGGCGTGTCGTTCAACAGCCAGCTGGGCAACTCGGGCATTGCGCTGCAGGGAGAGATCTCGCACCGCGTCGGCGTGCCGCTGCAGGTCGACGACGTCGAGCTGCTGTTTGCCGCGCTGTCGCCGCTGCGTCTGCTGCCGGCGATCCCGCAGCTCGCGCCGGTGCGCGCGCTCGGCAACCTGGTGGCCAACAACAACCAGCTCGGCGCCTACGGCTTCAACGAGGACATCCAGGGCTACCGTCGCTTCGACACCTCGCAGATTCAAGTCACCGCCACCAAGGTGTTCAGCCAGCTGCTGGGTGCGGATCAGTTCACCCTCGTCGCCGAGGCCGGATACAGCATGGTGCACGACTTCCCCAAGCAGAGCGAGCTCCGGCTCGAGGCGCCGGGGACGTATACCAGTGGCAATCCGATCTTCACTGCCGCCCGGGTGCAGCCGGGGACGGAGCCGAGCTCGGCCTTCCCGACCAGCAGCGCCTGGGGCTACGTTCTGGCCGGCCGGCTCGAGTACAACAACGCACTCGGCGCGGTGAATCTCGTGCCGCGCTTCTCCTGGTCGCAGGACGTCAGCGGCATCTCGCCGGGTCCCGGGGGAAGCTTCCTCGAGGGTCGCGAGGCGTTGACCGTCGGGTTGGGCTTCAACTACCAGATCAACTGGGAGTGGGATCTCTCCTACACTTCGTTCTTCGGTGCCGGTCGTTACAACCTGATCAATGACCGCGACTTCCTCGCGGCCAACATCAAGTATTCGTTCTAAGGCGGAGGCGTCATGCGCAGCCACACATCGAAAATCGTCATCGGCATCGTCGGCGGCCTGGCCGCCACGGTGCTTCTCGCGGCAACGCCGCCGCAGGATATCGCCCGTCTCGGCGCCGATCTCACGCCGTTGGGCGGCGAGAAGGCCGCCAACAAGGACGGCAGCATTCCCGCCTGGGACGGCGGCCTCACGCAGGCGCCGGCCGGCTACGTCGCCGGGAAGCACTATGTGGATCCGTTCGCCGGCGAGAAGCCGGCGGTGACGATCAACGCCGGGAACATGGCGCAGTACGCCGGCAAGCTGACTCCCGGGCATCAGGCGATGCTCAAGGCCTACCCGACGTTCAAGATGAACGTCTATCCCTCCCATCGCACCGCGGCATCGCCGCAGCGCATCTATGACGCCACCAAGAAGACGGCGGCCGCGGCGACGCTGGCCGAGGGCGGCAACGGCGTCGACAACGCCCTGGGCGGCATTCCGTTCCCGCTCCCCAAGACCGGCGTCGAGGTGATCTGGAATCACATGCTGCGCTTCCGCGGCGAGATCGCTTCGCGGCAGGTGGCGCAGGCCGCACCGACCCGCGGCGGCCAGTACACCCTGGTGCAGTTCGAAGAAGAGACGATGTTCCTCTACCACCTGCCGACCATGGCGGCCGACACGCTGCGCAACCGCATTCTGCTCTTCAAGCAGGCGGTGATCGCTCCGGCGCGGCTCGCCGGCGGCATCCTGCTGGTGCACGAGACGATGAACCAGGTGAAGCAGCCGCGAGATGCCTGGCTCTACAACCCGGGGCAGCGCCGCGTGCGACGCGCGCCGCAGGTCGCCTACGACAACCCCGGCACCGCTTCGGACAACATGCGGACGAGCGATCAGCTCGACATGTTCAACGGCGCGCCGGACAAGTACGACTGGAAGCTGGTCGGCAAGCAGGAGATCTACGTTCCCTACAACAGCTACCGGCTGCAGGATCCGAAGGCCAAGTACAAGGACATCCTGAGCCCGCTGCACATCAATCCTGACTACCTGCGCTACGAGCTGCATCGCGTCTGGGTCGTCGACGCCACCCTGAAGGCGAACGAGCGTCACATCTACAAACGCCGCACGTTCTACGTCGACGAAGACAGCTGGCAGATCCTCCTGGTCGACAACTACGACAACCGCGACCAGCTCTGGCGGGTGTCCGAAGGCCACGCGATGAACTTCTACGACGTGCCGACCGTCTGGACCGCTGCCGAAGTGCATACCGACCTGCAGGCCGGCCGGTACCTGGTGATGGG
>JAGNNA010000310.1 GCA_017990895.1 Reyranella sp. | reverse complement strand
CGCCGCCTTCGATGGTGAAGGGCACGTTGCCGGTGCCGTAGAGATAGCCGCCGTTGCCCTGGTTGCGCGGAAAGCGGTAGCGGAAGATCGGGCCGGCCTTGAAGCCGGAGTTGTCGAACAGCGTCGCGCCAATGCCGTCGCGCGCCGAGATGAAGACCTTGTCGCGCTGGTAGCGCAGATCGAGGTTGGGGATCGGCAGCACGCGATAGTTCGCGCTGCCCTCGAACCAGGGCGCAATCACCACGCCCGGTCCGATATCGAACGTCCAGTCCTTCGGCGGCGGGCCCGCAGGCTCGCTGCCGATGCTCGCGGGCTGGGCATGAGCCGTTCCAGCTTGCACCGTGAAGACTGCGAGACAGGAGGCGAGAAAACGTAGCAAGCGCACGGGCAACTCCGCTGTTGACGCTCCTCTACGCGCCCGGCGCTCCGGCGGATCAGTCGTTGTGAATTAAAGAGACTCCTCGAGCATCAAGCGCGCTGCGTGCAGGTCGTCGAAGACGCGCAGGCACTTGGCGCGGACTTCCGGCAACGGCGGCAGGATGTCGGGCACCATGAAGGCCATCGTGCCGGCCGCATGGGCGGCCGTGAGCCCGACGTTGGAATCCTCGAAGGCGATGCAGCGTTCCGGCGCCACGCCGAGCCGGCGGGCGGCTTCGAGGTAGACGTCGGGGGCGGGCTTGGCATTCTCGACATCGTCGCGCGTCGCGACCGCGACGAAGCGGTCGATCAGGCCGGCCCGGCCGAGATGACGCTCCGCGGTGATTCGGCCCGAGCCGGTGGCGACGGCGAGGCGCAGGCCGCGGCCCGCCAGGAAGTCGAGCATCGCGACGACGCCCGGCTTGACCGGCAGATGAGTCTCCAACCGCCGCTTGGCGTGACCCGAGAAGCGCTCGCGGAAATGGTCGATGCGGAAGTCGGCCCCATAGAAATTCTGGATCATGACGTCGCATTCGCGGCCGGAGACGCCGATCATCGAGTGACAGAATTCCAGGCTCATCTCGATCGCGAGATCGCGGGCGGCATCCTGCAGGGCATCGATATAGACGGCCTCGGTATCGATCAGCAGACCGTCCATGTCGAAAAGGACGGCTTCAACGGGTTTCTTCAGCATGCTTTCGTTCTAAGCTGTACAGCCAAGAGGACAAGGGAGAGAAAAATTCATGCGTATCCATAACCTGTATGTCGACGCCGACGGCGAGACCCATTTCCGCGACATCGAGATCGAGTGGAAGAACGAGGGCCGTGGCGGCAAGACGTCGGCCACCCTGCCGGCGACCGGCATCATTTTCCGCGAGACGCCCGGCACCTACGACTACGAATGGCATCCGGCGCCGCGCCGGCAGTACATCATCAACCTCGACGCCGGCGTCTCCATCCAGGCCAGCGACGGCGAGACGCGCATCATCGGCGCCGGCGAGGTGATCCTGGTCGAGGACACGCACGGCAAGGGTCACTTCTCGAAGGCGATCAACGGCCAGCTCCGTCACTCCATCTTCGTGCCCATCGAATAGCGTAAGGGTATCCCATGAACATCCAGACTCCGGTTGATCCCACCAACGACCTCGTCGAGCAGGCGCGCCGCGTGCTGCCGGGCGGCAGCTTCGGCAACATGCCGGCCGAGGTGATCCTCAAGGCGGGCCGGGGCGGCCACATCTACGACGAGGCCGGCAAGGAATATGTCGACTTCCTGCTGGGCTCCGGCCCGATGTTCATCGGCCATGCCCATCCCGAGGTCACGGCGGCGGTGCAGGCGCAGGTGCCGCTGGGCACGACCTTCTTCGGCAACAACCGCCACGGCATCGCGCTCGCCGAGGCGATTGTCGACGCCGTGCCCTGCGCCGAGCAGGTGCGCTTCGTCTGCTCCGGTACCGAGGCCGATCTCTACGCGATGCGCGCCGCGCGCGCCTTCCGCAAGCGCGACAAGATCCTGAAGTTCGAGGGCGGCTATCACGGCATGAGCGACTATGCGCTGGTGTCGCTGGCGCCCAAGAACCCCGGCAATTTCCCGCGCGGGACTCTCGACTCGGCCGGCATCCCGAAATCGGTGGCCGACGAGATGGTGGTCGCGGCCTTCAACGACATCGACATGGTGAGGAGCCTGATCGAGGAGCAGAAGGACGAGCTGGCCGGCGTGATCGTCGAGCCGTTCCAGCGCCTGATCCCGCCCAAGCCCGGCTTCCTGCAGGCGCTCCGTGAAGTGACGGCCGAGCACGGCATCCCGCTGATCTTCGACGAGGTCGTGACCGGCTTCCGCTTCGCCTATGGCGGCGCCCAGGAATATTACGGCGTTACGCCGGATCTCTGCACCCTGGGCAAGATCGTGGGCGGCGGCTTCGCGCTGGCGGCCATCGCCGGCCGCGCCGACATCATGAAGCACTTCGACCGTCTCGCGATGACCGACGAGGATTTCATCTTCCAGGTGGGCACGCTCTCGGGCAATCCGGTGGCGGCGGTCGCGGGCCTCGCCACGCTCGAAGTGCTCAAGCGCCCCGGCACCTATGAAGGCGTCTTCGCCAACGGCCGCAGGCTGATGGACGCGCTGTCGGAACTTCTGAAGAAGCATGGGTTCAAGGCGCAGGTGATCGGCGAGCCGCCGCTGTTCGACATCATCTTCACCGACCAGCCGGTGAAGGACTATCGCGACACGCTGAAGGCCGACACGGCGCTGCTGAAGCGCTTCAACCAGGCCCTGCGCGCCCGCGGCATCATGAAGGGCGAGAGCAAGTACTATGTCAGCGTGGCCCACACCGAGGCCGACATCGATCACACGATCGGTGCCTGGGAAGAGGCCCTGAAGGAGATCAAGTCGTCGCGCTGAGCAGGCTGCCCAGGATCAGGCCGAGGGCGAGATCGTCCTCGGCCCCGAAACTGTGGCGCGCGATCCGGCCCTCGCGGTCGATGATCACCGTCGAGGGCGTGCCGCGGAACCCGTAGGCCGCCATGGTCTGCGGGATCGGTCCGTCGGGTGAAGGCCGATCGACGGCGACCGGGAAAGTGATCTTGTATTCGTGCAGGAAGGCTTCGAGCGACACCGGCGTCATGGCCGCGTGATGCTCGAAGACCGTGTGGATGCCGAGCACGACCAGCCCGTCGATCGACTGGGCGATTTCATTCAACCGCCGTGCCTGCGGGATCGCCGTCGAGACACAGCCGGGACAGAGCATCTGGAAGGCATGCAACACGACGATGCGTCCGCGCAGGCCCTCCAGCGTGATCGGCTGGTCGATGTTGAACCAGCGTTCCACCACCAGCGGCGGCGCTATCGGACGTGCGCTTTCGGTCATCTGAGAAGGACCCTTCTCCTTCTTTCAGGGACTGTCGAGGCCCTTCGACTTCAGGATCTTTCCGTTCTCGGGATTCGCGAGCGCCAACAGGAGCGCGTCGGCGGCGGCGCGGTTGTGCGACGCCACGGACACGCCGCCGGAATAGATCGTGTAGTTCTGGAGCATCAGCGGGATCGGACCGACGAATTGCACGCCCGGCATGCCCATCAACTCGCTGCTCTGCTGCAGCGCGACGTCGGCCTTGCCGTCGACGATGCGCTCGGCTGCCAGACCACCCTGGACCAGCACGCTCTTGGGCTTGAGCTGGTCGGCGATCCCCATCTGTTGGAAGAGCTGTGCGACATAGATGCCGCTCGAGCCGCCGGAGGCCGGATCGATGTAGGCAATGGCACGCGCCGCCAGCAGCGCCTACTTGAAGCCATCGGGCTCGGAAATGTCGGGCACCGGCGCGCCCTGCTTGATCGCCATGCCGACGCCGGCGCGGGCCAGCGACTTTGCGCTGCTTTCGGCGATGCGGTTTCCGAGGAACTGGGCCATCGGGATCGGCGGGATGACGACCACGTCGAAATACTCGCCGGCGGCGACGCGCCTCTGCAGCACCCCGGTCGTGCCGCTGTCGATCGTGACCTTGTGTCCGGTCTTCTTCTCGAAGTCGGCGACGATCTCCAGGGCGGCCGGCTTGTAGGCGCCCGCCGTCAGCAATTTGAGGTCCGCGGCCGAGGCGCCGCCTGCGGCAAGGGCGAACAGAAGGACGAGAAGGACGCGCATGGTTTCCTCAGGCTGGCGTGCCCATGATGTAGGGCTTGAGCGCAGCATACATCAGCGCATGCGTCGGTGTCGGGACATTGTGCTTCCTGCCCAACTCGACGACCTTGCCCGACAGCCAGGGCAGTTCGATGCGGTTGCCGCGCAGAAGGTCGACAGCCATGGACGCCATCAGGTGCGGCGGGGCGTTGCGATTGAAGTTCAGTGTCCTTTCCACGATGTCGTTGGGCAGCGCGATGCCGCGGGCGCGGCCGACCGCCTCCACTTCCTCGTAGGCTCCGCGAAACATCGCGTTGATGTCAGGATCGTCGCGCAGTTTCCCGACCGGCAGGCGCGTCAGTGCCATGACGCCGGCGTTGGAAGCGAGCAGCACGAATTTGATCCAGAGGTCGGTGAGGATGGCTTCGCTCAGGACCCCCTCGATGCCGGCCTTCTTGCACATCTCCAGAAAGGCGACCGCGCGTTGGCTGCGGCTGCCGTCGGGCTCGCCGAATACCATGCGCATGACCGTGCCGGTCTGGCGGATCAGGCCGGGCTCGGCGATGGTCGCGCTGATGTTGGCGACACCCGGCATGACGGCGCGAGCCCCCAGGATCGGAACCAGCCTCTCGTGCGCGTCAACGCCGTTCTGGAGGGTGATGACCGCGGTGTCGGGCCCGACCATCGGCTTGATCGCCGCGCCCGCGCTCTCGACGTCCCAGAGCTTCACGCAGAACAGCACGTAGTCGACCGGGCCGACCTCGGCCGGGCTTTCGGTGGCCTGCGTCGGCTTCAGGTGGGTGTTGCCGCGCGGGCTCTCGATCCGCAGCCCATCGGCCTTCATGGCCGCCAGATGGGCGCCGCGCGCGATGAAGGTGACGTCGGCCCCCGCATGCGCAAGCGCCGCACCATATCCCCCTCCGACGCCACCGGCGCCGACGACCGCGATCCTCATCGGGCGTGCCTCCTATGCCGCAGTGATACTGCCCACCAGCAGGCAACCTACCCTGCCGCCCAGTCGCGTCGGGACCGTGATGTCGAGCCGAAGCGCATAATCCGACGCCAGTTTGCGCTCGTTTCCCTGCACCGCCACCGTCGCATCGCCATGGGGGCTGTAGACGATGTGCGTGCCGGGCTGCAGGAGGAGCGTGCGGTCCTCGTCGAGGGTGAGGATGTCGACCTTCACCTGCGCCCGGGCGCCGATGAGGTTGACGACCTCCACCGGCCCGGCCTCCAGCCGGCTGACGATGGGAGTCTCGCCGGCGAAACGCACGGGCCGAAAGGGCTGCCGCACGTCGATCTCGCCTTGGGGCGTCTCCAGCACCAACCCGCTGCCGGAGACGAGGACCTGGACGCGATCGTAACCCGCATAGTCGGAGAAGGGGCCGGGCTGCACGATCGGCGTGCGGCCGAACCGCCAGACATCATCCGAGAAGGCGATGTCGACGGTCGTGCCGCCGCCATTCTTCCACGGCGTGCGGAGATAGCCCGCGGGATCGAGCAGTGTGATCACGGTTCGCCCGTTACGGTGCGAGCGTGACGTTCAGCGTCTTGCCGACCGTGTCGTTCCAGGTCTTGACGCAGTCCGGGCCGCAGCGCTTGGCGAAAGACGGCAGGATCGCCTTGGTGAGCGCGTCCTTGCGCAGGGCCTCGTCGGCGGGCGTGACGGGCACCAGCTTCATGCTGGCGGGCGCGCCCTCGTTGCACGGGCCAGTGCCGGTGTTGCAGTTGATGCCGGTCTGGGTCTCGGTCCGGGCCTGCTCGAAGATCGACTTCTCGAGCTTGTTCAGCTCGGTCTGCAGGAAGTCCTGGACCTTCGGATCGAGCGAGTTCCACCACTTCAGGTTCGCGAGCTGAGCGGCCACGCCGAAATTGACCGGCATGGGCGAGATGAACTTCGCGGATTCGTGCCACTTCGA
>JAGNNA010000028.1 GCA_017990895.1 Reyranella sp. | reverse complement strand
GTCCTTCCTCGCCATCGACGCCCATCGATTCGAGGAAGCGGCAGACCATCATGTAGTAGCCGATGGTCAGGGTGAGCTCGACCAGCGCACCCGGAGACAGGAAGGCCTGAACGGCCTTCAGGGTCTTGTCGGAGGCGCGGACGTTGCGCACGACGTCGTCGGTGTAGCGCAGCACGGCCTTGTCATTGTCGGTGAAGGCCGGCGCCTCGATGGTGGCGTCGCGCAGGGCGGCGATCTTCTCCTCGCTCACCCCGACCTCGCGACCGATGCGCTCGTGCTGGAAGACCTCGTAGGCGGTGCGGCTCAGGCGGCCGACTCGGATGATGGCGAGTTCGCGCAGCACCGGGTCGAGTTCGCAGCGATACAGCAGCCCGTTGCCCATGCGCAGGAAGCCCTTCGCGCCCTGCTCGGAGTTGGCCAGCATCCGGTAGATGTTGAGCATGGGGTTGAGCTTGCCGAGCAGTTCGGCATGCTTGCCCGTGGCGTTTTCGACTTCGTAGTACGGAATGCGCGGCATTGGGTTCCTCTCCTCAGGCCGCAAACCTGAAGGGAACCCTTTGCGCGGTCAACGTTGGTCCGTTGGGCCGCTTCAGATCCAGCCGCGACTGACCAGCGGATTGAGCCAGCGGCCCCAGGGACCGGTGAGAACGATCGGATTCTCGACGACGATCAGGGCGATACACGGCTCGCCCGGATCAGCGATCGGCTCATGCCGCTGCCCGCCCGGTCCGACTGCGAAATCGCCGACACCGTAATTGCCGGTCTCGTCCGTGTAGCCGCCCTGAAGGACGACCGTATATTCATAGCCCGCATGCTTGTGCTCCGGCAGGCCGCGCCCCGATTCGAGCCGCAGGAGAGAGACCCGATGGAAGTCGCCCGGCAGGTCTAGGCGAATCTCGTCGAACTTGCCCATCACCCGGCGCCAGTCCATGCCGGGCCGCAGGTGCGGGACCAAGGGCGCCGGCGCCCAGTCGAAGGCCGGCTTACGGCGAGCCGCGGCGGCGGGTCGCGGCTCCACGGGCACGTCGTCGAGACGCGCCAGCGCCCGTTCAAGCGCCGAATCATCCAGGGTCGTTGCAGGCTCGCGATCGAACAGGGCACCACCGACGGCGTTCAGCCGATCGACCGTGCGCTGCGACTGCGGGTCCAGCGAGACGTGAAGGGCCACGGCGAGCGCCGGCCCGTCCGGCAGAGCGCCCGAGGCGTAGTCCAGCAGAAGTTCGTCGGGTGCCGGATGGCGGCTCATGACTCGTCTTTCTCCAGTGCTTCCCGCAGGCGGGCCAACGCCAGGCGGATGCGCGACTTCACCGTCCCGAGGGGTAGCTTCAACTCCTCGGCGATGGCCGTGTGGGTCTTGTCCTCGAAGAACGCCTTCTCGATCACGACCAGCTGATCGGCCGACAGCCCCCCGAGTAACTCTTTCACTCTGGTATACGTCTGCCCTGCGAGAACGGATTTGTCGGCGTCGGCGTCTTCCGGTGCAAAAACCGTCAGCCAGTCGTCGGTATCGATCGCCGGCCGGTTGTTGCGCCGCAGATGGTCGATCCGCTTGTTGCGGGCAATGGTGTAAATCCAGGTCGAAGCCGATGCCTTGACCCGGTCGAAGCTGGCGGCCTTGCGCCACACCATGATCAAGGCTTCCTGCGCTACCTCCTGCGCGGCTTCCGGGTCGGCCCCGCTCCGCATGATGAACGCTTTCACACGGGGTGCGAAATACTGGAACAGGCGTGAAAAAGCAGCGCGATCCTGTCGGGTCGCGATGGCTTCGATCAGATCGGCGGCCTCGTCGGCTGAAAGCATCGCGTGACAGCCTAGACCGGCCGCCCCTGTGCACCCAAATCCCAGAACAGGCCGGTCATGAGCCTCAATCCCTCGCGCGCCACCGGCGCCAGCAGGTGCTCGTCCGGCGCATGCTGCGAACAGGCGGCGTAGGAATGCGGCACCCAGACGGTGGGCAGGCCGAGAATGTCGGTGAACACTTCGTTCGGCAGCGAACCGCCGAGATTGGGCAGCATGTTGGGCTTCTGCCCAGCCGTCTTCTCGATCGAGCTCGATGCAAATTTGGCCCAGGGGTTCTCGGGATCGAGGCGGGTCGCATTCATGATCACGTCGCGCGCCTGCTCGATCTCGATCATGCCGAACCCGTGTCTGTCGAGATGGCGACGCAGCGCCGGAATGATGTCGTGCGGATCAGTGCCGACGACGAAGCGCAGCTGACAGTAGGCGACGGCACTGGGCGGGATGGCGTTGACCGGCCGGTCGGGATTGCCGGTCTTGAAGGCCAGCACCTCGAAGCTGTTCCAGCCGAACACGCGCTCGACCGGGGTCAGCGACTTCTCGCCCCAGTCCTCGTCGATCTCCGGGGCGCCCTCGCCGGCATCGACATGGGCGTCGGCGAGTGCCGCCCGGATCGAATTGGTGAGCGTCTTGGGCCGCCACTCCGGCACTTTGATCTGCCCGCGCTCGTCGGTGATGGTGGCCAGCGCGTGGGCCATGATGATCCCGGGATTGGCCAGCAGGCCACCCCAGTTGCCGGAATGATGACCGCCCTCGCGCATCGTGAGCTTCAGGTTGAAGTTCAGCGTGCCGCGCGTGCCGCCGAAGATGGTCGGCCGGCGATGGTCGAGGCGCGGCCCGTCAGATCCGATCAGGGCGTCGGCCCGAAGGGCTTCCTTATTGGCCTTGCAGAAATCCGCCAGGCCGGGCGAGCCCGTCTCTTCGCCGGTCTCGATCAGGATCGTGGAGTTGAAGCCCAGCGACCCGCGCTCCTGCATCACGCAGGCCAGGGCCGCGATGTTGATCGTATGCTGGCCCTTGTTGTCGGCCGTTCCGCGGCCGTACATCTTCTCGCCCTCGATCACGATCTTCCAGGGCGACAGGCCGGCGCGCCACTGCTCCTCCTGCCCGCGGATAACGTCGCCATGGCCGTAGGTGAGCACGGTCGGCCTGGCGGGATCTTCGACCCGGCGGGCGATCAGGAACGGGCCATACTCGGCGCGCGGGTTGGGCAGCACGGTGCAGTCGTAGCCGAGCTTCTGCAGTGAGTCGGTCATCTCGCCGGAGACGTATTCCTGCAGGGCGGGCATCGAGCCCTCTTCCTGGCTGGTCGTCGGAATGGCCACCCGCCGCTGCAGTTCCTCGAGGAAGCCGCCTTCGTCGAAATATTTCTCTGCGCGGGCGATCGCGCCATCCCGTGTTCCGGTCATGCTTTCCCTTGCGTGTTTTCGCCGCCACGATAGCAAAATTACAAGGGGATGAGCATGATCGCTTCGGGCCGCGTCGTTTTCAGCAAGATGGAAGAAGTCGTCTTCGGCCGGCCGGCGGCGGAGGCGCTACCCGAACTGGTCGAGCGCCAGGGCGCGAAGCGCGTCTTCCTGATGGTGAGCGGAACGCTCAACCGCGAAACCGACGAGATCGACAAGCTGCGCCGCGCGCTCGGCAACAAATGCGTCGGGACATTCGACAGGATGCCTGCGCATTCCCCGCGCAGCGCCGTGGTCGCGGCGGCGGAGCAGGCCCGCGCCGCCGGGGCCGACCTGATCGTCACCCTGGGCGGCGGCTCGATCACCGACGCCGCCAAGGCCGTCCAGCTCTGCCTCGCCAACGACGTCCGCACGCCCGAGGACATGGACCGGATTCGCGGCCAGGCGGACGTCACGCCGCCGACCGTGCGGCAGATCTCGATTCCGACCACGCTGTCGGCGGGGGAATTCTCGGCGATCGCCGGCGTTACCAACGAGGCGACGAAGGTGAAGGAGATGTTCCGCCATCCCCTCACCATCCCGCAGGCCGTGATCCTCGATCCCGAAGTGACACGCCATACGCCGATGTGGCTGCTCCTCTCGACCGGCATCCGCGCGGTCGATCACTGCGTCGAGGGTGTCTGTTCCAACGAATCCACCGAGTACGCCAACGCCTCGTCACTGCATGGACTCTCGCTGCTGGCCCGCGGTCTTCCTCGAGTGAAGGCCGATCCCTCGGACATGGCCGCGCGCCTCGACTGCCAGACCGGCGCCTGGCTCTCCATGACCGGCCTCGCCGCCGGGGTGCCGATGGGCGCCAGCCACGGAATTGGCTATGTGCTGGGCGCCGTGTTCGACGTCCCGCACGGCCACACCTCCTGCATCATGCTGCCGTGGGTGATGCGCTGGAACAAACCCGCCAATGCCGACCGCCAGGCGCTCATCTCGGCGGCGATGGGCCATGCAGGCGAGGACGCGGGGGACGTGCTCGACCGCTTCATCCGCAGCCTCGACATGCCGCGGACCCTCTCCGAGGTGAAGATCGGCCGCGAGCACTTCGATCGCATCGCCCAGCAGGCCATGGGCACGCCCTGGGTCCCGCGTAACCCGCGCCCAATCCCGACGCCTGCCGAGGTGAAGGAAATCCTCGAGCTGGCGGCCTGAAACCGCGGACCTAAGGCCGCCGAGTGCCGCTCACGTCGTCGAGCATCTCCATCAGGAGCGGCTCGGCCGTCGCACCGGCCTTGGCCACCGCCGCATGCGGATAGAGAGCGGCCATGTAGGCCGGATGCAGCATCGCGATCTCGGTTTTGCCGTTGCGGGCATATATACCGATGTTGCCGCAGGGAAGCAGGGCGCTGAGTTTCAGATCCACGGCCCAGAGCTGCCGGCCAACCGCGGGAACGCAGAACTTCACGAATGTCACCTCACCCTGCGGCGGCTTTACCACGTTGACGCCGAGGTGCTGATAGTTCCTGGCCTTGATGTGCGCCTCGATGGCCTCGAAGACTTGTGCGATCGGCCGGTCTGACGTTCGCACGACGATGAGGTCTCGCGGGCGTTCCGTCTGGGCGGCGACGACGGGCGACAGGGCCGTCATGGCCAGAACTACCGCGATGGCTTGCTTGATCATGGACATTGTCGGGTGCTCCTTTTGGTTGGCTCAGTCGAGCTTGGCCGGCACGGAGAACGGCCGGGTCGCATCCACGACGAACATGATCAGCGCATCCAGGCCTGTCGTGCCGGCGTTGAAGACTTCCATGGGCATGTCGGGAGCATGCCCATTCAAGGTCTGGCCGGCCTCGACATGCGCGACACCGTGCGGGGTACGTTGGCCGAGCCGACCCGACACGACATAGAAGGCCTCCGACCCCGGATGGGTGTGCGTCGGCGTCCTCGCTCCGGGCGGACCGGAACCGTGATTGACGCGCAGCAGATATTCGGGCGCCGCGAGCACAGGCACGGGCCCTACTTCCGCGACCTTGGTGCCGCCGGGCGTCGAGCCGCCCTTGGTGCCGAGAGTAAACAGCCAGACCTTGCCCGCGACCTCCGCAACGAGTGCGGTGGTCGTTTCATATTTTACCGCCGTGGGGTTCCAGCCGTCCGGGCCGACCGCAGCCTGTGCATCGCCAAGCGTGGGGAAATTCTCCACTCGCCAGTACAGCGGACCTACGGGGAGCTGCTTGACCTTCTTCTGGACGATCGGCTTGACGACATACTCTTGCGCGACCGCCTCGATGCCGCCGCTCAGGACGAGTGCGGTGCAAAATGACAGTCCCAGAACGGCGACACGTAATGCCCCGGTCTTCGGCTTTTTCATCTGTTCGCCCTCCTCAGGCTTGTCCGGTACCTGGGGAAGCAATAGCCATCACACCACGTCCGAGTCGTGAAAGGACGCTGAAAGAGCGCTGAAAAACGCGACAAACCTGCTACGCTCGTGTGGTCGAGGCATACAGATCGGTCGCTTCATGCCCGAGCAGGAATGCTTGAAATTCGGGGAGTTCGTCCTCGATCCCGCCACCGCCAGTCTGGCGCGTGCCGGCGCGACGCTCCCGCTGCGACCGAAATCCTTCGACGTCCTGCTCTACCTTGCCCGTAATCCGGGGCGTGTCGTTTCCAAGGACGAGTTGATGGAGCGCGTGTGGCCCGACGTGACGGTCACCGACAATTCCCTGGTGCAATGCATCAGCGACGTCCGCGCCGTCCTTGCCGCCGACGCCCCGGAAATCCTCAAGACCGTGCCCCGTCGCGGCTATCTGTTCGCGGCAAAGGTGGCCGAGGTCGAGCGGCACGTCACCGTGCCGGTGCCACAGCCCGTCGAACCGGAGGTGCCGGTACCCCGGCCTTCCTGGCGACGACCGCGCCTCGCTCATGTCGGGTTCGCGGTAGCGGCGGTTATGGCAGCGGTCGCTGGCCTGTCGCTCTGGTCACATGATTGGCGTGCGCGGGAGCAGTCGTCTTCTGTTGCAGCGTGGCCCGAGCCGGCCGCGCAAACCACCCGAGTCTCGATCGCGATGCTTCCCTTCGTCACGTTGGGTGACCGCCCGCAGGACGATTACTTCGCGCGCGGATTGACCGAAGACGTCATCTCCGCGCTGGGCCGCTTCCCGGGCCTCAGTGTGAGATCGGCCAATGCCGTCCTGCCTTATCTCGACAAGTCCGGGGAACCCACGGAGGTCGGGCGCGAGCTCGGCGTGCGCTATCTCGCCGCCGGCACGATCCGCCAATCCACCGATCGAGTCCGTGTCTCCATCCAGCTTGCGGACACACGCACCGGGTCCCTGCTTTGGGCCGATCACTATGATCGCGACCCGGCCGGCATCTTCGTCATCCAGGATGACATAACGCGCCGCATCGCCGGCGCGCTGGCTGTCCGGCTGACCCAGGCGGAGCAGGCCCGCGTCGCAGCGAAGCCACCGGAAACGTTCGAGGCCTACGATTTCGTCCTGCGTGGACGCAACCACCTGTCCCGGCTCACCCGGTCGGCCACGTCGGAGGCTCGCCTGATGTTCGAACAGGCCGTCGCGGCCGATCGCAACTATGCGGCGGCCTATCTCGGCTTGGGCACTGTCGATCTGCGCATGATCCATCACGGCTGGACGCCCGATCCTGTGGCGGCGCTGGAACGTGCCCAGGCGCATGCCTACAAGGCGATCGCTCTCGACGAGTTCAATCCGGAAGGGCACGCCCTGCTCGGTCGCATCTTCGCGCGGCGGCTCGAATACGATCGCGCGGCCGATGCGCTCCGGCGGGCGATGGCGCTCAATCCGAGCGATCCCGCCAACCAGGCTGGACTGGGCGACGCACTGCTGTGGAACGGCGACATAAAGGGCGCGATCGCGGCCCTCGAAGCTGCGGATCGATCAGATCCGCAGATTTCGACACAGGATCTCTTCAATCTCGGCACGGCTTACTTCCTGTCCGGCGACCTCACGTCAGCCGCACAGGTCTTCGAGCGTGCATCGGCCCGCAACGAGGGCAATGCCTTCATCCAGGCCATGTTGGCGGCGATCTATCAGGAGTCGGCACGTCCCGGCGATGCCCGACGCGCCATGCTCGAGATGCGCCGCCTCAATCCCCTGTTCGACATCGACAGATTCGGGTCCCTGCTGCGCAATCCGGACCATCGCGGCAAGATCGTCCTCGCCTTGCAGAAAGCCTCGGCGCCCTAACGTGGAGTCGGCGTCGGAGGACTCTCACGAACGACCGGCCAGTTGGTGTCGGCTTTCCCGACGAACGCGCCGGGATCGCGCTTGAACTCGTCGATCTTCTCTTTTAGGGCCACGACATAGAGCTTGCCGCCGATGATCGCCCAGGCTTCCGGGTCCGGTTCGATCTTGAGCCCCTTGGAAACGCCGGCGGCGCAGAATCCGGCATATTGCGGCGCGTATTTCTCCGGATCGGCAGCGAACATCGCCCGATGTTCGCCGGTCTTGAACCGGTAGATCGCATCGTCGAAGGCCATCGAAAACGCCTCATCGCCCTTCTCGGGACGGCCGAGCGTGAAGTAGGCGACGGGATCGTAGCCGCGCAACGCCAGGCGCCGCCCGCCCGGGAGCGTTTGCGCGCGAGTTCCGATAGCGAACAATGCGGCCCCCAGAGACAAGGTCAGAAATGATCGCCGAGCGACAAGAGCCATCGTCTGCTCCTCTAGATCCGCCTCTTCAGCTTCGCCACCGATTCAGCGAGCAGGCACAGTATTTCCCACATCATCGTGACGCCGACGAGCGCGGTGTTGCCGCTCATGTCGAAGGGTGGTGAGACCTCGACGACGTCGCCGCCGACCAGGTCGAGGCCGCGCAGGCCGCGCAGCATGCGCTGGGCCTCGTGGGGCGTGTAGCCGCCGATCTCGGGCGTGCCGGTTCCCGGCGCGTAAGCCGGATCGAGGCCATCGACGTCGAAGCTGACATAGGTCGGGCCGGTGCCGACGACGCGACGCGCCTCCTCGATCACCTTCTCGACGCCCAGGTCGAAATATTCCTCGATGGTGATGACCCGCATGCCCTGGTCGAGCGCCCACTGGTTGTCGTCGGCCTTGTAGAGCGAGCCGCGGATGCCGATCTGCACCACCCGCTTCGGGTCGAGCAGCCCCTCCTCCACGGCGCGCCGGAACGGCGTGCCATGCGTGTACTTGAAACCGCCGAAATAGGTATCCCAGGTGTCGCTGTGGGCGTCGAAATGGACCATGCCGAGCGGCGGCAGGCCTTTGCGGATGCCGCGCATGATCGGCAGCGTGATCAGGTGGTCGCCACCGGCCGACAGGGGTACGACGCCGGCGGCATGAAGCCTGGCGTAGTGCTTCTCGATGCGGTCGAGCGAGTCGTCGAGGCTGGCGGGATTGACCGGCGCGTCGCCGAGATCGCCGCACCTGGCCAGCTCGTAGGGCGCAATGCCCGTCACGTGATGGATGCGCCGCATCATCGTCGAGAGGTCGCGCATCTGGCGCGGGCCGTGCCGCGCGCCGGGACGGTTGGTCGTGCCGCCGTCCCACGGCACGCCCACCATGCCGATCTCTACCTCCGACGGGTCGCGGAACAGCGGCAGGCGCATGAAGGTGGCGACGTCGCCGAACCGCGGCACCACGGTGCCGGCGACCGGCTGGGGGAATTCCTGGCTCCTGGTCATTCCCCCACTGTAAGCCGTTACGACGGCTGCAAAAGGGCCTTTCGCGCCGAGACGAACTCTTCGACCGCCGCCACGAACCGGTCGCCCTCGGCGTCGCCGATCATGACGTTCAGGGCCACGAAGCCGCGGCGCGCGATCCAGATGCCGGCGGCGCTCATGTCGAAGAAGAACAGCTCCTTCGCGTCCTGGTTCGAGGAGGCGATGTCCGCCGCCGTCCGGATCGGCCGCGCCGTGGCGTGCGCCGTCATCATCGAGCCGATGCCGGAGAACTGGAAGGCCACGCCCGCCTTCTTGCAGATCGCATTCAGCCGCTCGCGGATCGCGTCGCCGCGGTCGTTCAGCGCCTTGGCCGCCTCGGCCGTGTAGACCTCGCCGTAGCCCGCGACGCCTGCCGCCATGGTGAGCGCATTGTTGTTGAAGGTGCCGGCATGGGGCAGCGCGTCCGGCTTGGTCGGATCGAACAGCTCCATGATCTCGCGCTTGCCGCCGAAGGCGCCGAACGACATGCCGCCGCCGATATATTTGCCGAGCGTCGTCATGTCGGGGATGACGCCGTGCCTGGCCTGCAGGCCACCTGGCGAGAGGCGCGAGGTCATGACCTCGTCGAAGATCATGGTGATGCCGCGCGCCTGCGTCTCCTCGCGCACCGCCTTCAGGAAGTCGACGTCGCCCGGCAGGCAGCCATGGCTGCCCTGCATCGGCTCCAGCAGGACGGCGAACAGTTCCTCGCCATGCTTGGCCAGCAGTGCCCGGGTGCCCTCGATGTCGTTGTAGGGCGCCACCACATATTCGTAGGGCATGTTCACCGGGCTGCCGCCGCTCACGAAGTAGAGCACGCCGCCGTGATAGCCGCCGTGGAACACCATGACCTTGGTGGCCTTGGTTCGGCCCTTGCGCTGGGCGAAGACCCGGGCGCCGGCCAGCGCCATCACGTTGCCCTCGGTGCCGGAGTTGGTGAAACGCACCAGGTCGATCGACGGCATGCGGTCGGCGATCAGCTTGGCGAGCTTGGCCTCGTTCTCGTTGCGCCCGCCGAAGTTCCAGCCATGGTTCAGCGCGCGGTCGATGGCGGCGCGGATCACCGGATGAGAGTGGCCGTAGATGCCGGCGGTGTATTCGCCCAGCACGTCGATATATTCGTGACCGTCAGCATCCCACAGCCGGCAGCCCTCGCCGCGCACGACGGTCAGCGGGAACGGCGAATTGTGCAGGGTCGTACGAGTGTTGCCGCCCGGCATCGCCACGCAGGCATCCTGATGGCGGGCGAAGCTCTTGGGATTGCGGTCGGCGTAGGCCTGCTTGGCTTCGGCCAGGGCCGATTGAAGATCCGAATTCACCAGCGCTTGATCGGGCACGTCACTCTCCTCGCGTGAGGCGGCGAGTATCACACGACGTTCAGCTCGCGGATAGGCCGACCCAATTCAATGCGGTCATAACCAAAAGTATTGAGATCGAGCTTCCGGTAATCCCCGTGCACGATCAGTTCGGCGACGGCGCGGCCGACCGCTGGTGATTGCTGGATGCCGTGGCCGGAGAAGCCCGTGGCGAAGATCAGGTTCTCGATCCTGGGATGACGCCCGACGATGCCATTCTGGTCGAACGTGTTGTACTCGTAGTACCCTGCCCACGCATTCACGACCTTGGCCGCCTCGAAGGCCGGCACACGAGCCGCCAGCGTCGGCCAGACCATCTCGTCCCACTCCTGGTGCTGGACCTCGAGCGGCGCACCGGGCGGATCGTTGCCCTGGGCAGGCGTCGTCCCCGCAATGTAGAAGCGGCCCTCCGGCCGAAACCAGATCCCCGACGGATCGATGGTGAGCGGCGTGACGCCGGGCGCCTCGCGGACGTCGAAAACGAAGACCGAACGCCGCCGCGGCTCGACGGGCAGCGCGATGCCCGAGCGTCCCGCGACCTCGCCCGACCAGGGGCCTGCCGCCAGCACGACGGTGCGTGCCTCCAGCCGGCCGCCGTCCTTGAGATCGACACCGCCGGCATCGAAGGAAAGGACCTCATCGGCGACGTAGGTGGCACCGAGATCCCGCGCGGTGCGCCGGAACCCCTGCATCAGCGCCGGCCCGTCGAACCAGCCCTCGTTCGCCGTTCCGTGCGAAGCCAGCGCCAGCCCTTCCTCCGAGACCCAGGGAAAACGGGCTTTCACGGCCGGCGGATCGAGCAGCTCGACCGCGCATCCCTCGCCCTTCTGGACGGCATGGTTCGCGCGCAGGACAGCCTCGCCGGTCGGGCTCGCGAGGAAGAGATAGCCGGGCTCCCGCAGCCCGAGGTCGACACCAAGCAACTCGCGGGCGCGCCTCAGGAAACCGATCCCGTAGCGCGACAAGTGGATGTTGAGCGGCGTCGAGAATTGCTGCCGGATCGAACTGGCTGAAAGCGCAGAGGAGGCGCGCGTATAGGCCGGATCGCGCTCGACCACCGTGACGCTTCCCGTGAACGAAGGGTCCGACTTCAGATGGTACGCGACGGACGACCCCATCGCCCCGCCCCCGATCACAACGACATCTGACTTCATCGCCCGCCTGGCCGCCTGTGCTCGCATCCTCGACGGCGCTTTATACCGCCATCCTCTACTTCGGCAGCTTCATCCTAATGGGCTAGCTGGGCGGATCCACGTGCAGGCGCCGACAGCGGCGCTGAGACTGCCGCAATAGCCCGACCCGTCGATGACCGGCGCTCTGCAAACAGCCATTGAGCGCGAGCGCGGCTGGCCAATGCTGTGACATTCACTGAGGAGCGCTTGAGGAGAACCACAAACGACGGCTTGAGCAAAGAGGCCGTCGGTTGAGTCGACAATGGGCAGTCCAACCCCGATCGACATTGCGCTTGATGTGCATTTGCCAAAGACCGAAGATGTCGCTCGCGCCACGCAAGAAGGCCTATCCTGAGGCGAGGCCGTTCAACCAATAAAAATGCCGTCACTCCAGGGAGGAAGGAAATGATGCTGAGAAGGACCTTGCTGAGCGGCGCAGCCGCTTCGGCAATGGCGGCTCCGGCGCTATTGCGCGCCCAGGAACCGCTCAAGATGCGGCTGTCACTCGATACGTCGGCCGCACACACGCGCACGATGCAGATGACCGACTTCGCCACGGAGTTGGAGAAGGTCGCCAGCGGCAAGATCAAGGTCGAGGTCTTCCACTCCGCGCAGCTCTTCCGTGACCGCGACGTCGGCAAGGCACTGCGCCAGGGCGGCGCCGAGATGGGCGTGCCCGGTCCGTGGAACCTCACCGGCATCGAGGCCAATCTCGACGTCACCCAGTCGCCGGCCTTCTACGGGCGCTCGGCGGCCGAGGTCTACAAGGTGATCGATGGTGACGTCGGACGCGCGCTGAACAGTATGCTGGAGAAGAAGCTCGGCGTGCACATCGTCGGCAAGTGGCTCGACCTCGGGGCGTCGCACACCTTCTCGACGGCCAAGCCTCTGAACGCACCCGACGACCTCAGGGGCCTCAAGATCCGCACGTCAGGTGGTGCGGGGCAGATGGTACGTGTCAAGTTCTTCGAGGGAGTGCCGAACTTCACGGCCTGGCCGGACGTGCCGCTGGCGCTCAGCCAGGGCACTTTCGACGCGCTGTTTACCACCAACGAAAGCGTGAAGTCCGCCAAGCTGTGGGACTCCGGCGTGAAGTACGGACTTCAGGATCAGCAGTTCTTCGCCCAGTACATTCCGATGGTGAGCGAAGCGTTCTGGAAGAAGCTGGGTCCGGATCTGCAGAAAGTCGTGACCGAGCTTTGGGCTTCCAAGATCGGCGGCTGGCGAACAGCCATGGCGGCGAGCCAGGCCGAGGCGGTCGAAATCATGGTGAAGGCCGGCATCAAGATCGTCGTGCCCGAGGCCTCGGTGCTCGAGGCCACCCGCAAGAAGCTCATGGTCACGCAGGACGCGGTCACCAAGGAGCTCAAGCTCGATCCCGCACTTGTCGCACAGGCCAACGCCGCCTTGGGCATCACCGGCAAGAGCTGATGTGTCGGGGTGCCTGTTTCACCGGGCGCCCCGATCCCCTTCTGCACGAAATGATCTGCGGGGACTCGCATGCTCGAAGCATGGGACAGGCTTGAACGCTGGCTGATCGGGCTGCTGGGGGCGATCGGCCTCGTCATCTATCTCACCCAGATCGTCGGTCGCTATGTGACGACGGCCGTCGACTTTTCAATGGGCGAGGAGCTTACGGTCTACATCATCATCTGGTCGGCATTCCTGACGGCGAGTTTGCTGGTCAGGGAAGACGGCCACGTGCGGGCCGATCTTCTGCTGCGCATGCTGCGGCCCGAGCGCCAGCGCTGGGTCGAGGTTGCCAATTGCGGGATCGCTCTCGGCTTCTGCATCGGCCTAACCTGGTATGGCTGGCTGCTCTCCTGGGATTCCTTTGAACTCGGCGAGGTCAGCAACACCGCCCTCGGCTTTCCGCTGTGGTTGTACTACGCCGCGCTCCCGGTCTCCGCTGCCCTCATGTCGATGCGGTATGGCAGGCGGCTCTGGCAGTTCTGCTTTGCGTTCGATCCAGCGACCATGGAAGTCCACTCGGGACGCGAGTAGACGATGACCAAGATATTTGCCGCCATCTTCTTCGTCCTGCTCGGCATGGGCTTGCCGATCTGGCTGGTGTTGGGCGTTTCCGCCGGCACGATGTTCGCCGTCGAGGGCAAGCCGCTGGTTGGCATTGCCCAGAAGATGCTGGACGAACTCAACTCGACGACCTTGCTGGCCGTTCCCTTCTTCGTCATGGCGGCTTCGTTCATGCAGCGCGGCGGCATTGCCAAGGCCCTCGTCGACGTGGCGGCGGCCTGGGTCGGCAATGTCCGGGGCGGGTTGGGGGTCGTCTGCGTGATGGCCTGCGCCATGTTTGCAGCGATCTGCGGCTCAAGTGTCGCGACGGCCCTCGCCATGGGAACGATCCTGATCCCGGCGATGCTCGATCGCAAATACGACCGGCCCTTTTCATTGGGTGTCACCGCTGCCTCTGGAACGCTCGGCATCTTGATCCCGCCCAGCCTGCCGCTCATCCTGTACGCGATCATCGCCGACGAATCGGTGCCACGCCTCTTCCTGGCGGGCGTCGTTCCCGGTCTCATGCAGGCGGGTCTCTTCGTGCTGTATGTCCTCTGGTATGGGCGCCGGAAGAATCTCGCCCGCGAACCACGTCGCTCACCGGCGGAATTCAGGCGAGTCAACCTCAATGCCATTCCTGCGCTGTCCATGCCGGTGATTATCGCCGTTGGCATTTATGGCGGCTGGGTAACGACCACGGAAACGGCGGCGGTGGCAGCCGCCGTCGCGTTGCTGATCAGCCTCTTTTATTACAAAGGGTTCAAGCCGTCCGAAACGCTGACCGTCATCGGCGAGTCGATCAAGAACGCCGGCACCATCATGATCATCATCGCCACCGCCCTCGCGTTCGGTCACTGGATCACGGAGTCAGGGATACCCGCCGCGCTGGTGCAGTTCATCCGCGACAACGGCTTCACTGCGTGGCAGTTCCTGCTGGCGATCAACGTCATGCTGATCATTCTCGGCATGTTTCTGGAAGTGGCATCGATCCTGCTGATCGCCATGCCGATCATCATCCCCGTGCTGAAGCCGCTCGGCATCGATCCAGTTCATTTCGCCATCGTCGTCACCGTCAACATGGAATTGGCCCTGATCACCGCGCCGGTCGGCCTCAACCTGTATGTCCTGGCGACGGTTTCCAAGACTCCAATCGGCACTGTCATCAAGGGCGTCAACCCATTCCTGGTGATCTTGCTCGCACTGCTACTGCTCATCACCTATGTCCCGGCGATCAGCCTCTGGTTGCCTCGATTGGTCTACGGATAAGCGCCGACGTTCGACGAAAGGAAGATATAGGCAAAGCAGTCCCGGTGATCAGTCAAACGCACGCGGATGAAGGTCTCTCCAGTTCACCGCCGCCGCCAGACCTGCAGGCGGGCGAACAGGAAGCGGTCGGCGACGAGGTGCGCGGCCTTCACGGCGGCTGAGGTCAGCACGATCACGACGCACAGCGCGGCGGCGGCGGCCGTGGTGCCGGCCTCCTCGATGTTCACGGCGGCCACCGAGGCGAGCTTGGTATCAGGGGCATAGAGGAAGATCACCGACGAGACCGTCGTCATGGCGTTGACGAACAAGTAGATCGCGATGTCGAGGATGGCCGGCAGGCAGATCGGCGCCGTCACGCGCGCGAAGGTCTTCCAGATCGGCACCTTGAGCGAGGCCGAGACCGCCTCGAACTCCGGATCGATCTGCTTCAGCGCCGTCGTCGCGGTGAGGTGCCCCACCGTGTAGAAGTGCGCGACCGTGTTCAGCACCAGTATGCCCATGGTGGCATACAGGAAGTTGAGCGGATTGTTGGGTGCGTTGAAGAAGAAGATGTAGCCGAGGCCCAGCACCAGCCCCGGCACCGCCATCGGCAGGAAGGCCAGGAACTGCACGACGACGCGCATCGCGCCGAAGCCGCGGGTCTTCTCGTTCAGCCAGGCGCCCGTGAACATCAGCACGGTGCCGAACACCGCGGCGCCCAGCGCCATGCGCACCGAGTTCCAGCAGGAGTCCCAGCCATTGGCGTCGAACTTGGCGAAGTCGTAGTTTTCAAGAGTGAGGCTGAGATTGTACGGCCAGTACTTGATCAGCGAACCCCAGATCGCCATGCCGAGAATGGCCAGGATCGCCGCCGACACAACGACGCAGAACACCGTAAAGAAGACGTCGCGCGCGAACTTCGGCCGTGGCACCAGCGGCACGGCCCGCGCGGTCAGCAGCGCCACCTGCTTGCGCTGCACCAGCCGGTCGACCAGGAAGGCCAGCGCCGCCGGCGCCAGCAACACCATGCCGACGACCGCCCCCATGGAGAAATCCTGCTGGCCGATCACCTTCTTGTAGACGTCGGTGGCGAGCACGTTGAAGTTGCCGCCGATCACCTTGGCGATGCCGAAATCGGTGATCACCAGCGTGAAGACGACCAGCGCGGCGCTGATCAGCCCGTACTTCGCACCCGGTAGCGTCACCGTGAAGAAGACGCGCCGCTTCGAGGTGCCCAGCACCTCCGCCGCTTCGTAGAGACGCGCGTCGGCCGTAGCGAGCGCGGTCGTGAGGATCAGCGTCGCATGCGGGAAGCAGTAGAAGACCTGCGCGATCACGATGCCGTCGACGCCGTAGATCGAGCCGCCGCCCAGCAGCGCCTTGAAGAAGCCCTGGGTGCCGAACAGGTAGATCAGCGCGATGCCTGGCAGCAGCGACGGCGCGAAGATCGGGATCAGCGAGATGCCCTGGAACAGCCAGCGCATCGGCAGCACCGTGCGCGTCAGCGCATAGGCGTAGAGGAAGGCCAGCGGGACGACGATCAAGGTGGTGATCGAGGCGACCTGGAAACTGTTGAGCGCCGACTGGAACAGCGCCGGAGTCGAGAAATACGAGACGTAGTTGGCCAGCCCGATGAACTTCCCGTCGCGGTCCTCGAAGCCCTTGGCGAGCAGCGACCAGAGCGGCAGGCCGACCATGACGAGCAATGTTCCCGCGAGCAGCAGGACGCCGGCCCGCATCGTCACGTCATCGCGCGACAGGCCGACTTTCAGGCCCGGGACGGCGAGGCTCACGCGCTACCCATCAGGCGAAGACCCTGAGCCGGTCGGGCGGCAGGGCGATGTCGAGCTGGGTGCCGATGTCCACACCGAGGTCACGGATCAGATTGCTCGAAAAGTCGGCCGTCACCGCCACATCGCCAGCCGCCCGCGCCTTCAGGGTCGCGCGGCAGAACGCGCCGACGAAATCCAGCTCGGTCACCTCGACCGGGACGCGATTGGCGATGTCGGCCGGGAGGTCGCGCACCCGCACGTCCTCGGGCCGGATGCAGAGGCTCACCTTCTGGCCGGGCGCGAGACCATCCTGGGCGGGGCACGCAAAATCGACACCGGCGACCTGCACCCTGTCCGGCGCCGTCAGGGTCCCGGCCAGGAAGTTCATCGAGCCCACGAAATCGGCCACGAAGGCCGTCGCCGGGCGGCGATAGATCTCCTGCGGCGTGCCGACCTGTTCGATCGCGCCGTGATTCATGACCACGATCCGATCGGCCATGGTCAGCGCCTCCTCCTGGTCGTGCGTGACCATGATCGTCGTGACGCCGAGCGTCCGCTGCAGCGCCTTGATCTCGTGGCGCAGGCGCAGGCGCACCCGCGCGTCAAGCGCCGACAGCGGTTCGTCGAGCAGCAGCAGGCCGGGCGAGGTCGCCAACGCGCGGGCGAGCGCCACGCGCTGCTGCTGGCCGCCCGAGAGCTGGGCAGGATACTTCGCGCCGGCATCGGGCAGGCCGACCAGCGCCAGTAGTTCATTGACCCGCCTAGCGATCGCGCCCCTGTTCTGTCGCCGGTTCACCAGCCCGTAGCCGACATTGTCGGCCACGGTCAGGTTGGGAAACAGCGCATAGGACTGGAACACGATGCCGAAGTCGCGTTGCGCCGGCGGCAGCGCCGAGACGTCCCGCCCCTTCTGGCGGATCGTGCCAGAGGTCTGGGGATCGAGGCCGGCAATGGCCCGCAACAGGGTGGTCTTGCCGCAGCCCGAGGGGCCGAGGAAGCAGACGAACTCACCCTCGACGACGTCGAGCGAGACGTCGCCGAGAGCCGAGAAGTCACCGAACCGCTTGGAGAGGTTGCGGACTTCGAGATAGTTGGCCACTTAGTGCGTCACTTGGCCTTCGGAGCGGACTTGCCGTCATAGCGCTTGGTCCACTCCGCCAGGATGCGGTCGCGGTTCTTGGCCATCCACTCGACGTCGTTCTTCACCATCGCCTTCTCGAGGTTCGGCGGATAGTTCGGCGGCGTGATCGCAACGCCCGGATAGGCGACGATCGGGTAGGTCTTGGCGTAGAGCTCGTTGGCCTTCTTGGTGGCGGCCCAGTCCGCGAGCTTCTTCGCGGCTTCGAGGTTCTTGGTGCCCTTGACGATCGCCGTGACCTCAAGTTCCCAACCGAGGCCCTCCTTCGGGATCACCAGCTCGAGCGGCGCGCCCTTGGTCTTCTCCGAGGCGCCGCGGGTGTCGAGGCCGATGCCGATCAGGCGCTCACCCTTGGCGGCCTGCACGCAGGGCGCCGAGCCCGAGTGGATATACTGGGCGATGTTCTGGTGGAGCGCGTCCATGTACTTCCAGCCCGCTTCCTCGCCCATGATCTGCAGCCACGCCGCGATGGTGAGATAGCCGGTGCCCGACGAGGCCGGGTTCGGCATCACGATCGAGTCCTTGTATTCCGGCTTGATCAGGTCGGCCCAGCTGGTCGGGACCGGCTTGTTGCCCTTCTTGCCCTCGGCCGTGTTGAAGCAGACCAGCGACAGATAGGCGTCCATGCCGACCCAGGTCTGGGGCGACTTGCCGCTCAGGAACATCGGATTGAGAGCGCTCGCGCCGGCCGGCGTGTAGGGCTCCAACATGCCCATCGAGGCCATCAGGCCGACATTCGACGCGGCGAGGCCCCAGATGATGTCGGCGCGGGGATTGTCCTTCTCGGCCATCAGCTTGGCAGCGACGACACCGGTCGAGTCCCGCACCCAGGCGATTTCGATGGTCGGATTGTCGGCCTCGAAGGCCTTCTTGAACGGATCGAGCTGGTCGTTCTCCAGCGCGGTGTAAACGGTGAGCCTGGTCTTTTGCGCGAAGGCCGGCGATGCCAGGCCGAACATCGCAAGCGCGGCGGCGCCCGCCAGCGTGGCGCGCCTGAAGATGGTGCGATCGATCATTTCTTTAGTCCCCCTTAGTCTTCCAGCCCCTGCCGAAGGCCTGCAGCTACAGGCCATTCATGACCTTCATGTTACACTGCCCGCGAGCGGGTGCACGCGGCCTTCTCACCCTTCCCCAGACAATTTGTTTCCGACCGCCGCGAGCCATCGCCGAACCACCCGCTCCTCGTCCCTATCCAGCAGTTCGACAAGCCGCCCCTCCACTTCCATCACCCGCACCCGGCACCGCTTCAGGAGCGCCGCGCCTTGCTCGGTCGCGTGAAGCCGCAGGATGCGGCCATGCACGGCATCCGCCGACTTGGTCACCAGTTCCGCCTTGACCAGATTCCGGACGATCACGTTGATCGTCTGCGGCGTCAGGAAAGTAAGCCTTGCAAGCTCCGCGCCAGAGACGCCGGGATAGTTCACGACCATGGTCAGGACGGCAAACTGCGGCGGCGTGACGTCAAGATCGGCCAGCGCCTCGTCCATGGCGCCGCGTACGGCGGCATAGGCCTGCCGCAGCAGGTAGCCGAGATGGCCCTCCGAACCGCGCTTGCCCTCGCCGGCCGCCGGGACCGCACTCTTGCGACTCATATCAGCACTCTTATATATTATCAGTACTCGAATAACATAGCAGGTGTCCCATGGATCCGAAGCTCGCCAAACTCGCCCGCCGCCATCTCGTCGCCGAGAACGAGCAGGACCTCGAAGCCACGCTTGCCACCCTTCACCCCGAATGTCGCTTCGACGACCTCGCGACAGGCCAGACCTGGCATGGCCGAGACGGCGCCGCTGCGCACTACCGGCAATGGTGGACCACCTTCGACGTCGAGGTAAAGCGCGGACCCGGCCAGATCTCGGCCTGGACCGCCGACAATGCCTGCATGGCCGAGGCCAACTGGCACGGCCGCCATATCGGCCGTTTCCTCGGTATCGAGCCGACCGGCCGCGCGATCGAGCAGCCCTTCGTCGTGGTCCTCGGCTTCCGTGACGGCCTGATGGTCAGCGAGCGCTTCCACTACGATCTCGGCGCGCTACTGCGCCAGATCGGTAGCCCGGCCTTCCCTGCCCTCGATGAGCTGCCGTACCGGCAGGCCGCCTAGCCGCCCGTCGTTCCGAGCGGAGCGCAGTGAAGTCGAGGGACCTCTTTTCCCTTCGACACACCGTGCGCTCCAAAAGAGGTCCCTCGACTGCGCCGCCCTGCGAGCGGCTTCGCTCGGGACGACGGGGGATTAACCGCGGAACACCTTCTTGAGATCGCTGGTCGCCATCGTGTCGCGCATCCACAGAAAGCTGCCGGCCTTCATGTCGTTCGCGCCCTTCATGAAGGCGGCCAGCGCCAGCCGCGAAAGGGCGCCGCCGACGCTGATCCGCTTCACGCCCGTGGCCGCGATCTGCTCCGCCGTCAGGTCGGGATCGCCGGCGCTCATCACCACGTTCAGCGGCTTCGTCACAGCCGACGCCACCATGCGCATGGTCTCGAGATCGTGGAGGCCCGGCGCGTAGAGCACGTCGGCGCCGGCCTTTTCGAAGGCCTGCAGACGCCGGGTGGTGTCGTCGAGATCCTTGACGCCGCGGATCAGGTTCTCCGCCCGGGCGGTGAAGGTAAAGGGCACGTCCAGCGACCGCGCCACCTCCGCAGCGGCCGCGACCCGCTCGACTGCATGGTTGAAGTCGTAGATCCGCTCGCCGCTCCAGTCCTCGATCGAGCCGCCGACGATGCCGACCGCAGCTGCATCGCGCAGGATCGTCGCCGACTCCTTCGGATCGTCGGCATAGCCGTTCTCGAGATCGGCGTTCACCGGCAGGTCGGTAGCGCCCGCGATCACGCGGCAGTTCTCGAGGAGCTCGCCGCGGCTCACGGCATTGTCGCCGTCGACGCGGCCCAGCGCGTTCGACATGCCGAGGCTGGTCGTAGCCAGCGCCTCGAAGCCCAGCGACTGAAGCAGTTTGGCGGTGCCCGCATCCCAGGGATTAGGCAACAGGATGAGGCCCGGCCGCTCGTGCAGCTCGCGAAACACCCGTCCCTTTTCAGCCTGGCTGCGCATCCTGCTTCCTCCGCTTTCTGCTAAGGAACACCGATGGACATGACCGCGCAACGGGAACTCGCCCGCCTCCTCGCCTCGCTTCGCCGCGAACAACGCGGCCAGAGCGGCCTCGCCCTGCATCTGGTGCCGCCCGACAAGGCGGCGGCCTATCGCATTGCCGGGATGGTCGCCGAGGAATTGGGCTGGCCGGTGCTGGGCTGGAAGATCGCGGCGATGAAGGAAGAGATGCAGCAGGCGCTGCGGACGGACTCGCCGATCTACGGCCGCGTCTACTTCGTAGCGGAGACGCCGTACACCGCCGTCCACGCCAGCCTCGCGAGCCCGATCCCCGAGGTCGAATATCAGGCGAAGCTCGGGCGCGACCTGCCGCCGCGAGAGACGCCGTACACGGTGGAGGAAGTGACCGACGCGGTCGCCTCGCTTCATCCCGGGCTGGAGCTGGCCGAGTGCCGCTTCATTCACGACGCATCGTTTCCGCCGCTGCCCGCCATCCTCGCCGACGGCGCGGGCTCCGGCACGATCGTCTCCGGCCCGGCCATCGAGGACTGGCGGAATCGTGACATAGCCGGCCAGGAAGCCACCCTCTCCTCCGATGGCCGCGTACGCCGCAAAGGGACGGCGGCTGCGGCGCTCGACCATCCCATGGTGCCCCTCACCTGGCTCGCCAACGAACTGTCGCGCACCGGCGTCGGCATGAAGGAAGGTCAGATGGTGAGCACCGGAACGCTCACCGGCATGCTGGCGCCCAAACCCGGCGAGACGTTCCTCGCCGACTTCGGTCCCTTCGGCTCGGTCACCGTCTCGATCACCTGAGCTCTATTTCGAGAACACCATCGCCTTGTCGCGCAGCGAGCCGTGCCGGAGCGTCAAAAGGTCCAGCACGTAGTTCTGATAGAGCTTCCACGGCCGCTTGCTGCCCTGCTTGGGCTGGTGCGGCAGGGCGCGCTGGATGTAGCCGGACGAGAAGTTGACCCACGGTTCCTCGGTGAGGGTCGGGTCGCTGTTGTGCGGAACCGCCTTGGTGAAGCCCTTGCGGTCCATGTAGTTTAGGAGCCGGCAGACATACTCGCAGACGAGATCGGCCTTCAGCGTCCACGAGGCGTTCGTATAGCCGAAGATCGAGGCGAGGTTCGGCACGTCCGAATACATCATGCCCTTGTAGATCATGGTGTCCGACGGTTTCACGGGCTTGCCGTCGACCACGAGCTTGGCGCCGCCCAGCGGCTGCACCACCAGGCCAGTCGCCGTCACCACCACATCGGCTTCGAGCTCGGCGCCCGACTTCAGCCTGATTCCCTTCTCGGTGAAGGTCTCGATCGGGTCGGTCACGACCGACGCCTTCTTCTTGCGAATGGCCCGGAACAGGTCGGCATCGGGTACCAGGCAGAGCCGCTGGTCCCAGGGATTGTATTTCGGCGTGAAGTGCTTCGCGACGTCGTAGTCGGGCCCCAGCATCTGGCGCACGCCGCCCACGATGAGGCTCTTAACCTTCTCCGGCTTGCGCTTGCACAGCTGGTAGAAATACATGCCGAGCAGGACATTCTTCCAGCGGGTCAGCATGTAGGCGAGCTTGAGTGGCAGGCGGCGCCTGAGCTTGTTGGCGATCGGGTCCTGCGCCGGCCGCGCCACGACATAGGTTGGCGAGCGCTGCAGCATGGTGACGTGTTCGGCGGTCTCGGCCATCGAGGGCACGACGGTCACGGCGGTGGCGCCGCTGCCGATCACCACGACCTTCTTGCCGGCATAGTCGAGGTCCTGCGGCCAGTGCTGCGGATGCACGACCCTGCCCTTGAAGCCGTCGATGCCGGGAAACTCCGGCAGGTAGCCCGCCTCGTAGCGATAGTAGCCGCTGCACATCCACAGG
>JAGNNA010000309.1 GCA_017990895.1 Reyranella sp. | reverse complement strand
GGGTGTGTCCGTCGATGATGCCGGGCGCCAGGGCGAGGCCGTCGGCTTTCACCGTCTCCCTGGCGGCGCCGAGATTTGGGCCGATGGCGGCGATCCTGCCATCCTTCACGCCGAGGTCGCCATGCACCGGTGCGGCGCCCGAACCGTCGTGGATCTCCGCACCCTTGATGACCAGATCGAACATGTTTTTTTCCTCCCAGAATGACCCTAGTCTGTCGCCAAGGAAATGGAATGGGAGGATTGCATGACAGGCATGACGCGCCGCGGCTTCGTGGCCGCGGGGACGGCGGGTGCGGCTTTCGGAATGGCGCCGGCGATCGTCCGCGCGCAGGACTATCCTACCAAGCAGGTCCGGGTGGTGGTGCCCTATCCGGCCGGCGGCGGCACCGACCTCGTGGCGCGCCTGATCGTTCCCCGGCTCGCCGACCGCTGGAAGCAGACCGTCATCATCGACAACAAGGGCGGGGCCAGCGGCATCCTGGGCAGCGAGATCGTCGCCAAGGCACCGCCTGACGGCTACACGCTCCTGATCACGACCAGTGCGCACACGATCAATCCCTACACCACCAAGGTCCTACCCTACGACACCGAACGCGATTTCACGCCGGTCACGCCGCTGATCCAGGGCGCCATCGCGATCGTCGGCTCGCCCAAGGCAGGCATGGACTCGATGGAAAAGTTCATGGTGGCGGCGAAGGCCAATCCCGGCAAGTACCAGTTCGGCAGCACCGAGAACACGACCCGCATGGTGGGTGAGCTGTTCCGGGTGAAGAGCGGGCTCAAGATCGAGAATGTCGCCTACAAGGGCGCGGCGCCGATGATGCAGGAGCTGGCCGGCGGCCATATCCCGATCGGCCTCACCAGCCCGCTCACGGTGATGGCGCATCATCGCGCCGGCACGTTGCGCATGCTGGCGGTCAGCGGCGACAAGCGCCTGCCGGGCCTGGAGGACATTCCAACCATCGCCGAAGCAGGCGTCCCCGGCGTCGACACGCTCGCCTGGTTCTCGCTGTTCGGCCCGGGCAAGATGTCGCCGGCGCTCGCCAACCGCATGCGCGACGACGTGGTCGCGGTGCTGGCCGAGCCCGAGATGCAGGCCAAGATCCGCGACCTGTCGAGCCTCCCCGGCGGCGAATCGCCCGACGCCTTCGCCCAGCGCATCAAGAAGGAACTGGTGACCTGGCAGGAAGTCGCCAAGGAGGCGGGCATACAGCCGGAGTGAGGCTGGGGGCGCGCCACTCCAGTGGCGCGATCATCGTCGCAATATACCAAGACGCGCCACTGGAGTGGCGCGTCCCCAGCGGTGCGACATGATCCGAGCCTTAGTAATCGCCTTTCTCATGCTGCTGGGCACGCCCGCCTGGGCTCAGTCGGTGAGCTTCCCCAGCGTCACCGTCGGCAGCAGTCAGGCGGGGCCGGAAGTAAAGGGCTGGATCTACAAGCCCTCGGGCGACGGGCCGTTCCCCGCGATCATCCTGGCCCATAGCTGTGCCGGCACGAATCCGCACACCGATGCCTGGGGCAAGCGGCTGGTGAGCTGGAGGTATCTCGTGCTGGCGCCGGACTCGTTCGGCCCGCGTGGGACCAAGGCGGTGTGCACGACGCCCGGCGTGGTGACGCCCAACATGCGCGTGGCAGATATCGCCGGCGCCCTCGACTATCTCGCGACGCGGCCGGATGTGGTGAAAGGCAAGATCGGCATCATCGGCCACAGCCACGGTGGTTCGACGGTGATCCGCTCGGCGCAGAAGAACTTCGGCCTGGCGCAGCGCGGGCTCGCGGCGGGTGTCGCCTACTATCCCGGCTGCAGCCCGCAATTCGACGGTGGCATCGACATTCCGGTCCTGCTGCTCGCGGGCGACAAGGACGACTGGACGCCGTCGGACCGCTGCCGGACGCTGGTGTCGGGCCTGTCGCGCGGCGGGATCGTCGACGCGGTCTACTATCCCAACGCCTATCACAGCTTCGATTCGAAGGTCGCCGACCGCACCGTACCCGGCGCCGCGGGCAAGCAGCATCATCTCGCCTACGACACGGTCGCCGCGCCGGAAGCCGAGGCGCGGACGCAGGCGTTCTTCGCGAAGTATCTGCGTTAGGCGTCCGCCAGACCCATCTGCCGGCAGAGCAGCACGAGCGTCTCGTAGATCACATGCGAGCAGAGGTGGGCGGCCATGCCGTTCACGTCCTGCGGCGGGCTTACCGTGTTCACGTCGACGGCCACGATGTTGAGGTCGGTGAGGCAGCGCAGCAGGTCGATGCCCTCGCGCGCGCTCAAACCGCCCCAGGACGGGGTGCAGACGCCGGGCGCGCAGGACGGATCGAACACGTCCATGTCGAAGCAGAGATAGACCGGCCGCTTGCCGACCTTGTCGCGGAACTCGGCCATGCGCTGGGCAAAGCCGCCGCGGATGAGTTCGTCGATAGAGACGACCTTGTAGCCGAGGCTCATGGCGCGCGGCACGACGCCCTGCGCGTAGGTCGTGCTGCGGATGCCGACATGCCAGGAGAATTCGGGGTCGACGAGGCCTTCCTCGGCGACATGGGTGAACTGGGTGGCGGAGTTGTACTTCTCGTCCGATCCGTAGGGGTAGGAATCGGTGTGCGAGTCGATGTGGAGCGCCGCCATCTTTGGATACTTCTTGCCGACGGCGCGTGCGACCGGGACGGTGACCGAGCCGTCGCCGCCGATGGTGATCGGCACGGCACCGGCCTCGACGATGCGGTCGGCCGCCTGCTCGATCCGCTCGAACGCATCGACGATCTTCGACGGCGTGAGCTTGACGTTGCCGCAATCAACCAGGCCCAACGCAAGTGCTGGATCAAAGTCGGCGTTGGTCGGATTGAAGCGCCGCATCAGCTGCGACTGCTGGCGCACCGAGTCGGGACCGCCGCGCGAGCCGATGCGCATGTTGGTGCCGCAGTCGAACGGGATGCCGAGGATGGCGGCCTTGTTCGCGGGGCCCGGCCGCCCGTAGGGCACGCCCATGAAGGTCATGGGCAGGGTGAACAACTCGTCGTCGGACAGACGGTCCATGTCAGGGCTCCGTGGAGAGGAAGTCGTAGGCGACCAGCGTGTGGATCTTGGCGACCGCCAGCAGCTCGTCGACCAGCACATGCTCGTCGGCGCCGCCCATGTTGAAGGGCGTGAGGCCCAGCACGACCGTCGGCACGTCGAACATGCGGTACCAGCGCGAGTCCGAACCGCCGACCCTCATGTTCACCGCCGGAGTCTCGCCCAGGACTTCGGCCGCGACTGAGGCAGTCCGCGTCACGATCTCGTGGGCGGGATCGGTGAAGGAGGGCTCGAAGCGGCGGATCGCCTTCCAGCTCACGCCTTCGAGCGGCGCCAGCCACTCGTCGAGCCTGGCTGCGAGCACGTCGGTGGTGATGCCCACGGGCAGGCGGATATCGGCGCGGGCGATGGCGTGGGTGGGCACCAGGTTGGGCGAGGTGCCGCCCTCGATCGTGCCGATGTTCACCGTGACCCTCGACAGCGTGTCGGCCTCGCCAGCGCCGGAGAGAGGTTCGGAGATCGGCTTGGCCTTGCCGATCGCGTTGGTGACGACCGGCCGCGACTGGAAGGGTACGTCCTCGAGCTGCTTCAGGCAGTCGAGCGCGGCACGCAGCCGGTCGATGGCGTTGGTGCCTTTGTGGACATGCGCGCCATGGGCCGGCGAGCCGGTGGCCTCGACCTCGACCCACATCAGGCCCTTTTCGCCGAACCGCACGACCCTGGGCGAGCCGACATCGCCGCAGATATTGGCGTCGCCGGCGGCATGCGGGAAGTTCTTGAGGAGGTAACCCGAGCCCAGCGAGCCCATGTTCTCCTCGTCGCCCGCCAGGGTCAGCACCACCTCGCCGTCCCAGGCGTCGCGGTTCTCGGCGAGAAGCATGGCCGCGAGCAAGGAACAGGCGATGCCGCCCTTCATGTCGCAGACGCCGCGGCCGTAGAGCCTGCCGTCCTTCAGCACGCCGCCCAGCGGCGGCATGGTCCACGGCAGGTTCTCCAGCAGCGGAAAGGTGTCGAGATGGCCGTTGAAGATCAGGCGACGGCCCGGCGCGCGGCCGCGGATGCGGCCGATCAGCGAGACGATGCGCGGCTCGGGCTCGACCCGCTCGATCTCGATGCCGGGGATCTCGCGCAGCAGCGCTTCGGCCACCTGAGCCACGTCGAACGTGTCGCTGGGCGGGTTGGGCGACGCGATGGCGACCAGCCGCTGCGTCACTTCGATGAGGCGATCGAGCGAGGCGTCGACCTTGCGCGCCAGTTCGTTGCGGATTCTCGGAGACATCAGCGAGCCTGCAGCCTGCGTTCCCAGAAGCGGATGGCCATGGCGAGCGGCCAGCAGATGAAGAAGTAGACAACGGCGATGAAGGTGAAGGTCTCGAGCGGCCGGAAGTTGGTGGCCGAAAGCTCCATGCCGCGCCGTGTGATCTCGCTCACCGAGATGACGGCGCCAAGGGAGGAGAACTTGATGAGCTGCACGAAGTTCGAGGCAAGTGGCGGCAGGGTCATGCGGATCGCCTGCGGCAGCACGATGCGGTTGAAGGATTGCAACGGCGTCAGGCCCAGCACCTGGGCGGCCTCGCGATGGCCCTTGGGTACGCTCTGGATGCCCGATCGATAGACCTCGGAGATGAACGACGCCTGGTAGAGTGCGAGGCCGATGATCAGCGCGACTAGCGCCTCGATGCGTACACCGAACACGATCGGCAGCACGTAGTAGACCCAGAGAAGTTGCACGAGGATCGGCGTGTTGCGCACGACCTCGCCCATCGAAATGCCGATCCAGCGCAGGATCCGGAAACGAGACATGTCGAGCAGCGCGATGATCAGCCCGCCGATCATCGCCAGCACCAGGGTGATGGCCGAGATGATCAACGTCATCTGCAGGCCGCCCATCAGGAAGTCGAAGCTTCCCCAGACCGTGTCCCAGCGGAATTGGTACTTGAACATTCAAGCCTCGGTGGAGCGCGTCACTCCAGTGGCGCTCTCCCGAATGATTTGCGCCACTGGAGTGGCGCGCTCCAATGAGCGAACGTCGACTATGGCGCGACGATCGGATCGAGCTTGTGTTTCTTGGCGTACTTCAGCAGCCGGCCGTCGAGCTTGATCGTGTCGACGAACAGGTTGACGTAGTTCAGCCAGATCTGGTCGCCCTGCGGCACGACATAGGCGTAGGGCGTGATGGCGAGCTTCTCGTTGGGCAGGATGTAGGTCGCCCAGTCGAACTCGTCGGTCACTTTGATGGCGGTCGGGAAGTCGGTGATGATGACGTCGACGCGCTGCGCGACCAGCTCGGCCTCGCGCGTATTCGGCGGCGCCACCGAGACGACCTCGGCGTTCTTCACGTAGCCCTTCATGAAGGGTTCCATGTAGCTGCCCAGAGAGACGGCAGCCTTCACGCCCTTCTGGTCGATGTCCTTCCACTCCTTGATCTTGCTGTCCTTGCGCGTGACCGCGTAGAGGTTGGTCAGCAGGTAGGGCTTGGAGAATTCGACGGCCTGACCACGCTTCATCGTGGCGCCGACGCCGAACATGCCGATCTCGCACTTGCCGGCCTGCAGGTCGGCGATGAACGACCCGAAGCTCGACTCGACGATCTCCAGTTTGGCGTCGAGTTCCTTGGCGAATTCCTTCGCGAGGTCGGCGTCGATGCCCTCGATCTCGCCGGTCTTCGAATTGCGGAACGAGATCGAATAGTAGAGCGGGAACTGGCAGACCCTGAGCTTCTTGCTCTTGGTCACCTCGTAGAGGCGCGACTGCGTCTGCTGCGCTTCCGCGCCCGTGATCGAAAACGCAGCCACCGTGCCCGCCAGCGCGAGCGCACCCAACATCTTTGCGACACCCATCATCGGTCTCCCTTGTTGACCTTCCCCATCACTCGTCCGCGAACTGCTGCAGGAAGCGCTGGGCGCGCTCCGTCTGCGGCGCATCGAAGAAGGCCGACCCGGGCGCCGCTTCGACGAT
>JAGNNA010000308.1 GCA_017990895.1 Reyranella sp. | reverse complement strand
AGCGCCTTCGAGGCGGCCTCGTCGATATCCACGAAGCCGACCTTCGCTCCCTGCTCGGCGAAATGCTCGACGATCGAGGCGCCAATGCCCGAGCCGCCACCGGAGACGAAGACGGTACGGCCCGAGCGGCTGGGATAGGAAGCGAAGGGGGGCATGACACTCCTCTAGATCTGGACCAGCCTGAACGAGATCTCGCCGCCGACCGTGGCACCGGCCGCGAGCCGCGTCTCCCCGACCGTGCCGTTGGCATGGCTCACCGGCTCGACACAGAAATAACGTTGGCCGTCGGGAACATAGATCACCAGATGACGAAATGCCTCCGTCGCCGAAAGCACGAGCCGCACGCCGCGCTGCGGCCAAGTGATGGAGGCCTCGCCATCCCAGCCATCGAAGCAGTGATCGAGGCCCATGCCGCCGACGCTACGCGAGCACGAGAAGTCCCATTCGGCCGGCAACGGCACGCGCTGCAGCGGCAGAACCTCCGCATCGGTGCGCCAAACACCCGCGAGCCGGCAGGCGAGCTCGGCATCGGCATCACGCACGAAAAAAGGATGCAGGCCCAGGCCCGCCGGCACGTCGCGATTCTCGAGGTTCTCGATCGACAGCCCGACAGTGAGACCCGCCTCGTCGAGCAGGAACGACTGGCGCGCCCGATAGCGGAACGGCCAGTCCACGCCCGGGAATCCGCGTTCGTGCAGATAGACCAGTTCCGCCCGGGTCCGTTCGTGATGGAGCACCTGCCAGGGATGCCGCCATCCATCGCCGTGCATCGGATGCCGAATGCCCGGCCACTGAGGCGCGAGCTGGAACACTTCACTCTCGAACGCGAGACGGCCGTTCGCGATGCGGTTGGAATAGGGCACCAGCGGGTAGCATGCCGTGTCTTTGCCCGTCCCCGAGACCAGAGCGGCATCCGTCGCAGGCCGCAACAGGTCGCCAGCGTCCCTGCCAGTGCCCTCGACGGCAAACCGTGCGATCGAGCCTCCCGCGTCGGGCGCCAGGTCGACGGCCAGCCGGCCCGCTCGCAGCGACAAAAGCGTCACGCATTCCTCCGTCGCTGTGTAAACTCCCGCGTTCTCAAATCGCGAGGAAACGCATCGATGTCGAACATGCTGAAGAAGCGGCTGCAGGCCGGCAAGGCCTGCGTCAATGGATGGCTGGCGATCCCCGATGGGTTCGCCGCCGAGACCATGGCGCAATGCGGCTGGGACAGCGTCACCGTCGACATGCAGCATGGCGTGCAGGACTACCTCTCGATGGTCCGCTGCTTCCAGGCGATGGACAAGCACCCGATCACGCCGCTGGTGCGCGTGCCGTGGAACGAGCCCGGCATCGTCGGCAAGGTGCTCGATGGCGGCGCCTGGGGTGTGATCTGCCCCATGGTGAATACGGCCGCCGAAGCCAAGGCGCTGGTTTCCTATGCGCTCTATCCGCCCAAGGGCAAGCGTTCCAACGGCCCGATCCGCGCCGGCGCCTATGGCGAGGCGACGCCCTACCAGGCGATGGCCAATGACGAGGTGCTGATCATCCCGATGATCGAGACGCAGGAAGCGATCGACAATATCGACGCCATCCTCGACGTGCCCGGCGTCAGTGGCATTTATATCGGACCGTCCGATCTCGGCCTGTCGCTCGGTCTGAAGCCGATGCTCGACCGCGAAGAGCCGCAGATCCTGTCGATCTACGACAAGCTGCTCGCAGCCACCAGAAAGCGCGGCCAGTTCGCCGGCCTGCACAACGGCACCGGCGGCTACGCCGCCAAGATGATCCACAAGGGATTCCAGCTCGTCACCATCGCCAACGATGCCGGCCTGATGGCCAAGGCGGCGCGCGAAGCCGTGGACATCACCCGCAAGGAAGGCGGTCCGACGGCCGCGAAGTAGCGAGCGGAGGCGTGCGCTTCATCAATGCCACGCTGCCCGACGGCAGCCGGCACGATGTCGAGGTCGAGGGAGGGCGGATCACCGCCCTCCTCCCGGCTTCGGCGAACGGTGCCACCGGCGACACCGTCGATCTCGGCGGAACACTCGTCCTGCCGCCCCTGGTCGACGGCCACATCCACCTCGACAAGACGCTGCTCGGCCTCCCGTGGATCCCAAACCAGTCGGCCGGCAACACGGTCTCGGATCGGATCGCGGCCGAGCGCCGGGTGCGGGCGGCGCGCACCGTCCCGGAGTTCGAGACCGGCTCGAACCTGGTGCGACAGGTCGTGGCCAGCGGCACGCTGCACATACGCACGCATGTCGACGTCGACAACCAGCTCGGCCTCCGGAACCTCCACGAAGTCCTGAAGATCCGTGAGCATTTCCGCGACCTCGTCACTATCCAGATCGTGGCCTTTCCCCAGAGCGGCATCCTGCGCTCTCCCGGCACGCAGGAACTGCTCGACGAGGCGATCGCGCAGGGCGCGGATCTCGTGGGTGGCCTCGATCCGATCGGCATCGACGGCGACCTCGACGCGCACCTCGATGCCATCTTCGCCATCGCCACTCGCCGCGGTGTCGGGGTCGACATCCATCTCCACGATGGCGGCGAAGCCGGGCTGGCACAGATTCTCGAAATCGCCCGGCGTACGGAAGCGACCGGCCTGCAGGGCAAGGTCGCGGTCAGCCACGCCTTTGCGCTGGGCTCGGTCTCCACCGACAGCGTGACCCTCGCCGCCGATACGCTCGCGCGAGCGGGCGTCGCCATCATGAGCCACGGCCCCGGAGGCGCGACGATTCCGCCACTCAAGCTGCTGCGCGAGCACGGCGTCGAGGTGTTCGGCGGTTCCGACAACATCCGCGATGCCTGGTCGCCGTTCGGCAACGGCGACATGCTGGAGCGCGCCATGCTGATCGGCTATCGCGCCAACTTCCGCCACGACGAGGAGCTGGCGCTGGCCTTGGACATGGTGACCGCGGCAGCCGCTCGCGTGCTCGATCTCAAGAATTACGGCTTCAAGGTCGGCGGCCCGGCGGATTTCGTGACCGTCGACGCCACCACGCTCGCCGAAGCCGTCGCCACCCGCAAACGCCGCAGCCTCGTCGTCAAGTCAGGTCGCATCGTCGCGAAGGACGGAGTGCTAATCTAAGCCGCCTGCACCGCCTTGACCGGCCCCCACGACTTCACCACCGGCAGGACCTCCTTTGCGAACAGCTTCAGCCCGCGCTCGCTCACCTCGTAAGGAGTGCCGCCGAAGCGGAAGGCGACGTTCATCTCGAAGTCGCCGAGCAACGCACGCCGCGCTTCGAGGCCGCGCAGGATCTTGTCGGGTGTGCCCCAGGAAGCTGCCTGCATGAAGCCCGTCACCGCACCGTCGAGACCGCCCTTGCGCGCGATCTCGGCCTTCTGCTGGTAGGAGTCGTAGCCCTTCACCGTCTTGAAGTGCTCGCCGAGAAATTCGTAGTGGTGAAAATTGCTCTCGACGAACTTGCCCTGGTACTGCCGCGCCTCGTCCTCGATGGTCGCGGCATCGGGCCCGCAGACGCAGAATTCGGTCAGCATCACCCGCGGCGGCTCGGTTCCGTGATACTGGCGATGGAGCTGGCGGCCCTTCTCGATCATCGGCGCGCGCATCTCCCAGGGCCGGTCGGCGAACATCACCATGTGGGCGCCGAGTCTCGCGGCTGAGTCGATCGAATCCTCGCTCGACGCCACGGCGTAGATACGACCATCGAACGAATGATGCGGCCGCGGCCTGATCTCGATGCGCGGCTGCTTGTAGTACTTGCCGTCGCCCTCCATGAAGCCGGTCTTCAGCGCCTCGACGATCATGGGCGCGGCTTCGTCGAAGCGGCCTCGCGATTCGTCCATGCTGATGCGGAAGGCATTGAACTCGCGGCGCGCCAGCCCGCGCCCCATGCCGAGCCGCAGCCGTCCCTTGCTCAGGAGATCGACCACGGCGGCGTTCTCGGCGACCCTCAGCGGATCGTGCCAGGGCAGGATGACGGCCGCGGTGCCGACGTCGATGTTCGGGCAGAGCGCCGTCAGATGGGTCATCAGCGCGAGATTGTCGGGCACGAACGAATAGTCGTTGAAGTGATGCTCCGCCGACCACAGACAATCGAAGCCCGAGTCCGCCGCGATCCGGGCCAGCCGAATCTCCTCATCCCATACGCGCTGGTCCGAGCAATCCTCCCAACCGTAGTTGGTGAACACCATCATCATTCCGACGTCCATCGGGCTTCCTCCATGTTGTTGTTTGCCGAAATGCTTTCACGCGAGGGGCGACCCGGCAAGCCTGCGCACTGTACTCACCACTCGCCCTGACCGCAGAGCGGTGGTAAGGGCGCGGTCGTTTTCGCGTCAGGACTGGCAATGGCGTCGCGTCAGGCCGTGCTCGGCATGGAGCAGGCTTCCTTCTTCTACGGCTCGGGCCGTGTCTTCGAGAACGTGTCGTTCCTCCTGGACGATGCGCGCACGGCGCTGGTTGGAGAGAACGGCGCCGGCAAGTCGACCCTGCTGAAGTGCCTGGCGGGCGCGCTCGAACTCAATGCCGGCCAAGTGGTCCGCTCGCGCGGGCTTCGGATCGGCCAGGTGCCGCAGGACGTACCCGAAGGCCTCGCGACGTTGCCGGTACGCGAGGTGCTGGGCCGGTCGCTCGCCAAGGTCGGCCAGGAGGGTGAGGACTGGCGGACCGACGTGCTGGTCGACGAGATCGGCGTCGATCCGGAGATCCTCGACAAGGAGTTCGGCACGCTTTCGGGCGGATGGCAGCGGCTGATGCTGATCGCGGCGGCGGCGCGGCTCGAGGAGCCCGACATCCTGATCCTCGACGAGCCGACCAACCATCTCGATCTCGCCAACATCAACACGCTCGAGCGCTGGCTCACGGACGAGTTCGCCGTGCCGATGCTAATCGTGAGCCACGACCGCGAATTCCTCGACCGGGTGACCGAGCGAACGCTGTTCCTGCGCAGCGACGGCGTCCACGCTTTCAAGACACGCTTTTCCGTCGCCCGCGAGGAGCTGCTGCGCCGCGACGCCACGGCGGCGGCACGCGTCCGGCAGGAAGAGCGCGAGATCGAGCGGCTGGAACTGGCGGCCGCGCGCTACAAGGTGTGGGCGGTCAAGAACCCCGACCTCAACAAGCGCAAGAACGCCGTCGAGAGCCGCATCGCCCGCATCGAGAAGGAGCGCACGCAGACCTATGTCGCGCGCGAACGGCGACTCGAACTGGCCGACGGCGACATTGATGCCAAGGTGGCGCTGCGCCTGTCGAGCCTCGACGTGAAGGTGCCCGGCGACGACCGCAAGCTGATCGGCATCGACCGGCTGACCATCGCCGCAGGCGAGCGCGTCGCCCTGCTCGGCACCAACGGCACTGGCAAGTCGACCCTCTTGGCCGCGCTGGCCGCAGCCTACGAACCCGGCCGTGAGCACTATGACGGACAGGCCGCCGTGCGCTTCAACCCGGCCTGCCGCCTCGTCTATTTCGATCAGGCAATGAGCGCGCTGCCGGTGGGGACGAAGATCCTCGACTATGTTGCCGCGGCCGATGGCGTCACCGAGAAGGAGGCAATCCGCCACCTCGCCGGCGCGGGCTTCGCCTTCGTGCGCGTGAAGGAGCCGATCGGCGTGCTGAGCCATGGCGAGCGCGCGCGGCTGGTGTTCCTGAAGATGAAGCTTCTGCGGCCGAACTTCTACGTACTCGACGAGCCGACGAACCATCTCGACATCGAAGGCCAGGAAGACCTGGAGGAGCAGCTCGAGAAGAGCGACGTCTCCTGCATCTTCGTGAGCCACGACCGCTTCTTCACGCGGACCGTGGCGACCCGCTTCCTCGAAATCCGCAAAGGCCGCCTGGTCGAAACCGACGACGCCGACGCCTTCTTCGATTCGCAGACCTGAGCCTTTGCCTCCCCATTCAGATCTATCGGATTCACACATTTCATAGTCCGAGGGATGCGCCGTACTTGATGGCGCGGAACTGCTCGAGGCCGATGCGCATGACCTTCGGCCCTGGCTTTCCGTAGTAGCCGGTCCAACCTCCGAGTCTG
>JAGNNA010000307.1 GCA_017990895.1 Reyranella sp. | reverse complement strand
GCGCTTTGCCGAGCCGTATAGCGAGCCGGTGCGCAGCACGAAGGGCACGGCCTCCGAATCCGGCACCTTGGGATCGGTCCAGGCATTGAGCGTCGCGGGCTCGGGTTCGAAGTCGGCGGGATTGTGGGCCTCGCGCACATGCATCATGTGGGCCCTCGTTTCCACCAGCAGCGCGGCCAGCGCGTCCTCGGCCTCGGCGTCCGATTCACCGACATAGACGTTGCGCCAGAGGGCGCTCCGGGCCAGCAGCCGCGCCTTGGTCTCGGCATCGTGGCCGCCTTCGTCGATGCCGGCCGCGTAGGTCGCCCAGCGTTCCTTGATTCGCTCGACCGGAAGGCGGGCGGTCAGGATCGGCACGCCGAGCCGGCCGCATTCCCGGAAGGAGCCCGGCGAGATCACGCTGCGCCACAGCGGCGGTCCGGGCTGCTGAACCGGTTTCGGCCGGATCGCCGGCACGTGCAGCGTGTGAAAGCGGCCCTCGTAGTCGAGAGGCGATTCCGTCCAGGCGCGCCGCAGGATCTCGACCGTCTCCTCCATGCGCTCGCGGCTGTCGGTGCTGCGCATTCCGTGGCCGACGAATTCGTATTCGTTGTAGGCGGTTCCCTTGCCGATGCCGACGTCGATGCGGCCCTTGCTGAGATTGTCGAGCAACGCCAGCTGGACGGCGAGGCGAATCGGATGGTGGAAGGGCGTCTGCACCACTGCGAAGCCCAGCCGGACCTTGCTGGTCTTCATCGCCAGCGCCGCCGCGAACATCAGCGAGTCGCAGTAGACGCTCTCGCCGGTGAAATAATGCTCGGTCAGCCAGACGTCGGAAAAGCCCAATCGTTCGGCCTCGCAGGCCTGTGCCACGATCTGGTCGATTCGCGCGGCGTCCTCCTCGGGCGAGGGTGACATTGCCAAGGTAAGCCAGCCGAACTGCATTCCACTCTCCGCGTGGTACCTGCTGTTCTATAGCACGCATGGGCGCTTCTGCCCGTCTGGCTTCGTCTGGTCGGACGTACTAACAAAGGCCGTCGTGATCCCTGTCCTGAAGAATGGTCTGCTGATCCTGGCCTCCGTCCTGCTGTGCACGGCGACGGCCGAGGGAATGGTGCGTTGGCTGGACGCGCAGGAGGAGAGCGCGGCGCTGAAGCATCTCGACGCCATTCCGTTGGCGGAAGGTGTGCAGCGCGCCTGGTTCGGCGAGAATCCGCCGCCGCTGCCGAATCGCCATCCGGTCTCGTCCGAAGCCCTTGAGCTGGTGCGGCGGGTCGAAGAGAGCGGCGTGACCGAGGGCACGCGGCGCGCCGACATGTTCAAGGTATGGAACAGTGCGTTCGTCGGGCCGGATCCCTGCGCGCATCCTTATCTCAAGGACGCGCCGGGACGGATCTACGTCAATGATCCGCCGGACGGCGAGCCACGGCCGCGCTTCCGCTTTCTGCCCGACACCACGACGCCGATCGGTCTCGTGACGAATGCCTACGGCTTCCGCGGGCCGCCCGTACCGGTCGCGCGCCAGCCGAAGACCATCCGCATCGCTTTCATCGGCGCCTCGACGACGGTGAGCTCGCATCACTATCCCTATTCGTACCCCGAGCATGTCGGCTACTGGCTCAATCGCTGGGCGGCGGCCAGGAAGTTCGACCTGCGCTTCGAGGTTCTGAACGCCGGGCGCGAGAGCATCGCCTCGCGCGACACCGCGGCCATCATGAAGAACGAGGTGGCGCCGCTCGCGCCCGACCTCGTCCTCTATTACGAGGGCGCCAACCAGTTCGAGCTCAAGACACTGGTACCTGCTCTGCCGCCCGAGCCGCCCGTCATGCCGATCATGGCCCGGCCGGAGTCCGGCTTCTTCGGGCAGATTCTGGAGAATCTCGGATACACGTTCGCGCTGGCGCGCCGCCTGCAGAACCTGATTGCCCAATACGAGACTCCACCGGCGACCCGCTCCGGAGCGAGCGGGACGGGTGGGGCCGGGGTCGTTGCCACGCCCACGGCCGACGGGAGTGAATGGCCGAAGCCCGATTACAAGCTGGTCTGGCCGAAGGGCCTGGACGAGACGCATCCCGACCTTGCGCGCACGGATCTGCCGGTGAACCTGTCGATCATCCTGGCCGACCTCGAACGCATCGAAGCGTCCGCGGAGAAGGTCGGGGCGGAGCTGGCGCTCGCTTCGTTCAAGTGGCTGGTGGCGGACGGGATGGTGCTCGATCCGGTACGCCACCGCCTCATCCTTGAATATCTCAACTTCGGCTACGCGCCCTACCGCTACCGCGACCTTGAGCGGCTGGCGACGTTTCAGAACCGCGTGCTGGAGAAGTTCGCCCGGACGCACAAGATCGACTTCCTCGACGTCGCGCGGATGATGCCATCGGACCCGGACCTGTTCATCGATGCGATCCATGGCACGCAAGAGGGCGAGCGGCTGCGGGCCTGGATCGTGCTGCAGCTCCTGGTGCCGGTGATCGACCGACACCTGGCCGACGGCACCTGGCCAAAGAAGAGCTTCCCCACCTTAGCTCCACCGGCGCCGTACACGCCGCGTGTGGTCACCTTTCAGTGCGAGCGGAAGGCGGGGTGAGCAGGCAAGCAGAAAGGTTGCGGTCACAAAGAGATAACCCTAGCTTCCCCCGGCACTCGGGGGAGGAAAATGAAACTGGGATTGATGGCGATGGCCGTGGTCGCCGCAGCGTGTCTGGACGCCCGCGAGGCGGCAGCGCAACAGACCACCCATGGCTGCGCCTGCCTTCATAACCAGACCCAGGCGCAGATCAGCTATCGATACAAGTGGGGCGAGGGCGAGTGGAAGACCACGCAGCTCAAGCCCGGATACAAGAACTGGATCTGCTGGCAATACCAGAATGGCCAGAAGAGCTCGCCGAACCTGTTGTTCCAGCTCGATGTCGACATGTCGCAAGGCAGCGCCTGGACGACGTATACGATCGCGCGTGTCCAGACCGTCGGTGCGAGTTGTGACGCGGTCGGTGCGGGCGGCCACTACAATGTCAGCTATCGCCCCAACACCAACAACACCTTCATCCAGGTGACGAAACGCAACTGAGTTCTGCGGCGCGATGCGCTCGCGTTGACAGTCCGAGAGGTCGCCCGCACGCTTCCGGCAAGACACCGGAGGAAACGAATGGCGCGCTATGATCGCGTGATCCGCGGCGGGATGATCGTCGACGGCAGCCGGCTGCCGCGCTTTCGCGGCGACATCGGCATCAAGGACGGCCGCATCGCCGAGATCGGCCAGATTTCTGCAAGTGATACCGACGAAGTGATCGACGCCGGCGGCCTGATCGTGGCGCCGGGCTTCGTCGACCTGCACACGCATTACGACGCCCAGCTCTTCTGGGATCCCTACTGCACGCTCTCCTCGTGGCACGGCATCACCTCGGTGGTGATAGGCAATTGCGGCTTCGGCTTCGCGCCTGTGCGGCCGGCCGAGCGCGAGCGCGCCATGATGTCGATGACGAGGGTCGAGGCGATCCCCATGGCCTCGATGAAGGAGGGCATGCCGTGGAACTGGGTGACCTTCCCGGAATTCCTCGACAGTGTCGATGCCGCGCCCAAGGCGGTGAACGTCCTGCCCTATGTGCCGGTGTCGCCGCTGCTCATATGGGTCATGGGCTTCGAGGCGGCCAAAGCCGGGAAGATGCCGACACCGGAACAGCATGCCGAAATGAAGCGCCTGCTCGGCGAGGCGATGGATGCCGGCGCCTGCGGCTGGTCGGCGCAGCGGATGAAGCCGACCGGCCCTGCGGCCGTGCAGCGCGACTATGACGGCACCCCGATGCCGACCGACGTGATGCACGACGAGACCTGCCGCGAGTTCGCACGGGTGCTGGCCGAGCGCAACGAAGGCTTCATGCAGATGCTGCTGATCTCGGGCGACAATGCGGCCGACCGCGCCTTCTACGAGGAACTTTCGACCCTGAGTGGCCGGCCGATGATCATGAACGTGATCCAGGCCTTCGATCACCGGCCCGAGATCCATCGCCGCGGGCTGGCCTGGCTGAAGAGCTGCCGCGAGCGCGGCGTCAGGGTCGTGGGGCAGGGGCTGACCACCGATGCGGGCTTCACCTTCACCTTCGAGGACTGGAACCTGTTCGACGATTCGCAGGACTGGTGCGACGCGACGACGGGTACGCGCGAGGAGCGGTTGGCCAAGCTCGCCGATCCGGCGCGGCGTGCACGTCTCCGCGAAAACCTGCCGATCACGGCCATCGGGCCGCTGCCGCAGATCGCCATCGTCGGGCCCAAGCTCGAACGCAACAAGAAGTGGCTCGACCATACGCTGGCCCATGCCGGCGAGAAGATGGGCAAGCATCCGGTCGACGTCATGCTCGACATGGCGGTCGAAGAGAATCTCGAAACCGAGTTCTTTGCCGCGCCGCCCAATGGCAGCATCGAGTATCTGAAGGAGCTGGTCGACGATCCGTATATCCTGTTCGGCGTGTCGGACGGCGGCGCCCATACCAAGTTCCTCACGGCCGGCCGCTATCCGACCGAAACCATCTGCAAGGTAGTGCGCCAGCACGGCATGCTGAGCCTTGAGGACGTTCACTGGCGGCTGTCGGCGCTGCCGGCCGAGGTCGCGGGCTTCCGCGGCCGTGGCATGCTGAAGAAGGGTGCGCCGGCCGACATCGTGATCTACGACTATGACGGGCTGAAGGTCCTGCCCGACGAGATCGCGCACGACTTGCCGGGCGGCGAATGGCGCCGCGTGCAGCGGGCGTCGGGCTACAAGTACATCCTCGTCAACGGCCAGGTGACGATGCGCGACGATCGCCCGACGAACTCCTATTCGGGGCGGCTTCTGCGGCATGGAGCCTGACGCCGGCCTGGGGGCGGCTAGGCGACCCAGACATCGATGGGGGCCGCCCGACCGCGCAGGCTGAGCGCCGGAACGGCTCGGAAGTTGCCATTCACCTGGCTGCCGCTGCGAGACACGACTGCGTCGCTGGCGACGACCTGGCATCCGAGACTGCGTGTTGCCGCCTCGAGCCGGCTGGCCACGTTCACGGTGTCGCCGAGCGTAGCGAATTCCAGTCGTCGCTCCGAGCCGATATTGCCGATGATGGCCGGACCGAAATGAACCCCGACCGAGATGCGCAGCTGCGGAAGGCCGGATTTCGCCAGTGCGGCGTTGCCCGCCGCTATGCCTTCGACGATGTCGCGGGCGGCCGCGAGGGCGTTCGCACAATCGGCCGGCGAGACCCGGGGTGTGCCGAAGGTCGCCATCACGCCGTCCCCGAGATACTTGTCGAGGGTGCCACCGTTCGAGAAGATCGCCTCCTCGATGACGGCATGACAGCTCCTGAGGATCCGTATCACCGTCTCGGGGTTTTCGCGCTCGGCGAGCTCGGTGAAGCCCACGATGTCGGCGAACAGCACCGCGACTTCCTGCGAACGGACCGATCCGACGTCGCCGCTGGAGGATGCCAGTTCGTCGACGAGCGAGGGCGGAAAGTAGCGCGAGAGGTTGGCGCGCTCCGCTGCGATACCGGCCTGGCGGATCAACAGGTCCGTCGACCGCTGCCCCCGGAGCGCGAGGATCGCCGAAACGAGGAAGAAGATGACGATCTCCTGCGCGCGAATCGGCCAGATCACGGAGTTCGGGTCGACGAGGTGGCGAACGCCCGGCATGTCGGCGAAGGCCGCGGCGACCGCGCTGCCCAGTTCCGGGTCGGTCGTGCCGAACAGGGCGACGCCCAACACCGACACGAACCAGATCAACGCGCAGGCCAAGCCGATGCTGAGGATGGTGAGCCAGGAATAGGCGAGCGTCGCCAGCGCCAGGATGATGAAGAAGTAGGGGAACGTCTCGAAGCGATAGATCATCGCCGTCGGAAAAGCCCCCGCCGCAAAGGGATTCGGAATCGTGAGGACGGCCGCCAGAAGCACGAGGTCCGCCAGGATCAGGGCGAGCTCGATGCGGGAACGGCCCACCGTCGCATAGCGGAGCTGCGCCCAGCCCAGAGCGATGAAGACCAGCAGGAATGCATGGAAGTAGAGAACGCTC
>JAGNNA010000306.1 GCA_017990895.1 Reyranella sp. | reverse complement strand
GCGGCCAGCTATGTGCATCTCGACGTCACGAAGGAAGATCAATGGCAGGCCGCCATCGACCGGACGGTCGCGGCCCATGGCGGCCTCAACGTCCTGGTCAACAATGCCGGCATCTCGGGCTCCGCAGCCGAGGACCTTTACGACACGGCGCTGTGGCACCGGCTGATGGACATCAACTCGACCGGCGTCTTCCTCGGCATGAAGTACGGCATCCCCGCCATCCGCAGGACTGGCGGGCCGGGCTCGGTGATCAACCTGTCGTCGATCTCGGGCATCGTGGGCCAGTCCTACATTCATGTCGGCTACAACGCCTCCAAGGGCGCCGTCCGGCTGATCACGAAGGCTGCTGCAGCGCAGCATGGCAAGGAAGGCATCCGCGTGAACTCGGTGCATCCGGGACTGATGCCGCCGATGCGCACCTCCGGACGCACCGCCGATCCGGAGCAGCGCGCCAAGACGTTGAAGGGTGTGCCGCTCGGCCGCGCCGGCGAGGTCGACGAGGTGGCCAACGCCATTCTCTTCCTGGCGTCGGACGAATCCTCCTACGTCACCGGCGCCGAGCTGGTGGTCGACGGCGGCTGGACGGCAGTCTGATGTGACGGAAGACCGCAAGAGCGTCACGCCCTGGAAGGTGCTGGAGTCGAAATACAATTACCGCGATCGCTGGCTGGCGCTGCGCTCCGACACGGTGGAACTGCCGAACGGCCGCGTGCTCACGCCCTTCCATGTCATCGAACAGCCGGACTGGGTGACCGCCATCGCGATCACCCACGATGGCAACATCGTCCTGGTCGAGGAATACCGGCACGGCGCCAGGGAGGTCGTGGTCGAGTTGCCGAGCGGCATCCAGGACGGGCCGGGCGAGCCGGTGGATCAGATCAGGCGCGAGCTGCTGGAGGAGACCGGATTCGCGAGCGATGAATGGCATCTGCTCGGTGCCTTCTTCGCCAATGCGCCCCGTCTCAACAACCGTGTCCACTGTTTCGTCGCCCTCGACGCACGCAAGGTCACCGAGCCCGAACTGGACGACGGCGAAGTCATCGTGGCGCACGAGGTGCCGTTTGCGACCTTCCTGGAGGAACTACGCGACGGGCGCCGCACCTTCCACGGCTTCCAGGGCGGCGCGCTGTGGCTGCTGCACGCCTTCGCCCGCAGGACCCGCGACAAGCGTCTGGCGGCGCTGCTCGACTGATCTTCATATTCCTCTCCCCCTAGCGAGGGAGAGGAGCTTGAAAGCTCACCGCCGCAGGTCGCGAAGCCGTCCAGCGATCGCGAGGCACATGAAGCCGCCGATCACCGTTATATGCTCCATGGCAACGCGGAAGTGTGGCGTGCGGGCGGGTTCCTGCATCGTCCAGAACGGATGTGCGATCACGATGGCGACCACCAGGAAGCCGCTCAGGATGCCGCAACCCAGCCACAGCCAGCGATCCAGCAGGATCAGCAGCGAGCCGATGAGCAGGGTCGCCACCAGCACGACGTTGAGAAAGCCCGCCGGCTCGAGACCGAGCGTCTTCAGCTCCGCGACGCTGTGATCGAATCCGATCAGGTGCGCCAGCCCCCCACTCCAGAAGACGAAAGTCAGCACCAGTCGCGCCATGAACCAGCCGATGCCGCTATCCAGGAAAGCCGCGATCGCCCGCGGCATGTCGTTTCGACCCATTTACTCTCCCCCCGGAAATTCGCGGCAGGACCATAAAGCGACAAGCTGCCCTCTTCCACCCTATCTCCTTTCGTGCGTAATACATTCATGGTTCGCAAACGACCCGACCAGGGCTGGCGCGCGGCGGCTTTCGCCGTGGCGTTGTTTGCGATCACGCTCAACTTCTTCCAGCCCCTGGCCCACGCCGTCCTGATGCGCGATGGCGGCCCCGAGGCCACCGCCCGGACCTGGGGCGTCTTCTGCCTGCCCACCACCAACGACGACGGTTCGCAGGCACCCGACCAGCAGGCGGGCAAGATCCACGAATGCTGCCTGGGACTCGCTCACGCGCCGGTGCTGGGCGAGCCCTCTGACATCGCCTTCCTGCTCGTCGAACCCGTCGCCGAGATGATCGTCTTTGCGGCGAACGACGAAGCCCTCGCTCCCGTCGGCATCCGCGACGGGCCCCACCGACCGCGCGGTCCACCCTCCCCCGTCTGACGCCTGAACCCGCGACGCGCGCCCTGCCGTGCGTCGCGTTCGTTTGTCATTCGTGGGGAGATTTTCATGTTGTCCGTTCGGGTGGCCACGGCCACCGCTTTCGCAGCCCTCGGGCTGATTCCGTTGCTTGCCCGCGCGCAGAATGCGCCGCCTGCCGACAATCCGGCACCTGCCTTGAGCCAGCAACCGGTGTCGCTGCCGCCGATCACGGTCAGCGCCGGCCGCGGCTCCGACCTCCAGAAGCTCGACGTCAGCACCACGGTGATGACCCGCGAGCAGATCCAGGCCACGCCCGAGACCGGCGTCGACCAGATCGTGAACCGCATCCCCGGCGTCTGGCTGCCGAACGTCCCGACCGGCCAGCTCCATCCGACGGCCCAGCCGGTGAACATCCGCGGCTTCGGCACCAGTACGACGATCAACACGCTGATCATGGTCGACGGCGTGCCGGTCAACGATCCCTACTTCCGGACGATGAACTGGAGCACCATCCCGAAGAATTCGGTCGAGCGCATCGAGGTCATCCGCGGCGGCGGCGCCACCAGCCTGTGGGGCAACATGGCGATGGGCGGCGTGATCAACATCATCACGCGCGAGCCGACGAGTACGGCAGTCTCAGCCGATACGAGCTACGGCAGCTACAACAGCTCCACGGCTGAAGTGGCCGGCGGCCATGTCGTCAGCGACAAGGTCAGGATCGGAGCGAGCTACAACCACGCCCAGAGCTCGGGCTACAATCTGACGCCCGCCCAGTACCGCAACGCCAACCTCGTCGCGACGGCGTCCAAGGCCGACAATGTCGCCGCCAGCGTCTTCCTGACGCCGAACGAGAACCTGAAGCTCTTCGCCAAGGCCTACTGGAACCAGACCTACGAGGACGGGCTGGTGTGGAAGTTCGCCCACAACAACTGGTCGACCTATCGCCTGCTGGCGGGCGGCAGTTACAAATTCGACGAAAACCAGTCGCTGAACTTCAGCGGCTGGGTGAGCGGGGGCTCTTTCGGAACCATCAACGTCGCGAGCGGCGCCTACAACCTGAACAACATCAATGCGACCAATCAGTATGTCAGCCAGATCGAGGCCGCGCCCAATTCCGACATCGGCGGCTCCGTCTTCTACGAGGCCAATTTCGGACCACTGCGGGACGTCAAGATCGGCATCGACGCCCGCCGCACCATGGTGACCGACTACAACAACCTCTATGCCAGTGTGTCGGTCAATCCCACGACCTTCATCGTCAATGGAGAGCACCGGTTCCAGGGCATCTTCGGACAGGGCACCTACCGATTTTCCGGCATTCCCCTCGACATCACGGTGGGAGTGCGCGGCGACTTCTGGCAGGCCATGAATGCCAGCGTGCTCACCACGAACTCCAGCACCCTGAACGTCGTTCCCAATGCCAGCGCGGCGAGCTTCGATCCGCGCATCGGCGTGAAGTTCCATGCCAGCGACGAGCTGACCCTGCGCGCCGCGATCTATCGCAACTTCTCCGCGCCCGGCATGAACCAGATGTACCGGGTGTTCGCCAGCGGCACCGGCTACACGACGATCAATCCCAACCTGCAGCCGATGACGAACTTCGGGCAAGAGGTCGGCTTCGACTTCGAATGGAAGGGATTTACGCTGTCAGGCACCTACTTCAACAACAACCTCAACAACTTCATCGACTTCATCACGGTCTGTAACACCAACCCCGTCTGCGCCGCGCCTTACGTCTCTGCGGCGGGCCTCGGGCCGGCCTTCACGACGGTTCGCCAGTACCAGAACGTCGGCAACGCCACCTTCCAGGGTATCGAGCTGATCGCCACCTGGCAGCCGTTCGAACAGTTGAGGCTGACCGGCGGGTTCACCCAGACGAACGCCTATCTCACCAGCTCGGTCAATCCGACGCTGGTGCGGACCGGCGTGCAACTCGGACAGGTCCCGACCTCCATGTTCACGGCCGGCGTCGAATGGCGGCCGATCGAGACCCTCGTCCTGACGGCCGCGCTGAAGTCGTTCCCGCAGTACTGGAACGACACCAACCACACGCAGTTGAACGACGGTGCAACCCTGATCGATCTCGGCCTGCGCTGGACGCCGGCGAAGGACGTCGACATCTATGGCAGTATCCAGAACCTGACGAATGTCCAATACCTGGCGCAGGGCTACACGCGGACCTCGTTCGAGGGCTCGACCTACAGCGCGTCGGCCATCCCGCAGCTCGGCATGCCGCTGACTGCCACCGCCGGCCTGAGGGTGAAATTCTGATTCGCTCCCTTCTCGCCTTTGCCGCCTTCCTGTTGTTCGCCGGCACAGCCGCCGCGCAGCACCAGCATGGTAAACCGGGTGCCGCCGGGCCGGAGGCCTTCACGGCGACGCCGGCCTTCGGTCCCGACGGCACGCTGTGGCTGGTTCGCGCCATGGCCGACAAGATCGTCGTCGTGCGCTCGACCGACCTCGGCAGGACATTCTCCGAGCCGGTCGCAGTCACGCCGGAGCCTATGAACCTCGACTGGGGGCCCGACGCACGGGCCCGCATCGTCGTCGACCCCAAGGGCGGACTCGTCGTGACCTTCGCGATCTTCCAGGATCGCAACTTCAACGGTCGCGCCTTCTATTCGCGCTCGAAGGACAACGGCGCGACCTTCAGCAAGCCGCGCCCGATCACGACCGACGCGACCAGCCAGCGTTTCGAGACGGCGGCCGTCGATCCCTCGACGGGCCGTGTCTTCGCGGCCTGGCTCGACAAGCGCAACGTCGCCAAGGCGCGCGCTGCCGGGAAGCCCTATCCCGGCGCCGCGCTCGCCTATGCCTGGGAGGACGGCGAGGCGGGTTTCGGTCCGACCTCCATCGCTCTCGACAATACCTGCGAATGCTGCCGGCTCGGGGTCGCCTTCGCAGGTCCCGGCAAGCCCGCCGTGGTGTTCCGAAACATCTTCCCCGGCTCGGTCCGCGACCATGGCGTCGTCACCTTCAAGGACGAGAAGACACCGGGCCCGGTGCGCCGCGTCAGCGCCGACGAGTGGAAGATCGAGGCCTGTCCGCATCACGGGCCCAGCATCGCGATCCTGCCGGACGGCTCCTATCACGTCGCCTGGTTCACCGACGGCTCGGCGCGCAAGGGTCTGTTCTATGCCCGCGCCGACAATGGCGACACGCCCTTCGGCGCGCCGCGCGCTTTGTCGACGCTGAGGCGCCAGCCGGCCCGGCCTTACCTGCTGGCCAACGGCGATGCGCTCCATCTCGTGTGGAAGGAGTTCGACGGCACCAAGTCGCTGGTGCGCTGGCAGGCCAGCCGCGACAGCGGCCGCACCTGGAGCGATCCGCGCACGGTCGCCGATACCGCGGACGCCTCCGACCATCCCCTACTCGTCGCCAATGCGGGCCGTGCCTACCTGTCGTGGCTCACCAAGGCCGACGACTATCGCCTAATCCCGCTCGAGAACCAGCCATGATCCGCACGTTTTTCCTTGCCCTCGTGCTCAGCCTCGCCTCGGCCGCCGCACAGTCCGCCGACCTGCAATCGTTCGGCCGCGGAAGCTGGTCCAAGCTACGCGCCGCCCATGACGGCCAGCCGACCGTCGTCCATTTCTGGGGTCTCACCTGCGCCCCCTGCCTCGTCGAGATGCCGGAATGGGGCAAGCTGCGCGCTGAGCGGCCCGACATGCGCCTCGTGATGGTGGCCGCCGATCCGGTGCCGCAGGATCCCACGCGCGTGTCGGAGATGCTGGCGCGCGCCGATCTCGGCAAAGCCGAGAACTGGGCCTTCACCGACCGTTTCAACGAGCGGCTGCGCTATGAGATCGATCCGGCCTGGGCCGGCGAGTTGCCCCGCACCCTGCTGATCGACCGTGACGGCAAGGAGACCGTCCTTGCAGGCGTCGCCGACCTCGCCGAGGTCCACGCCTGGCTCGACATGCAGAAGA
>JAGNNA010000305.1 GCA_017990895.1 Reyranella sp. | reverse complement strand
GCCTGGATGAGCGCCCGCGCCACACCCTTGCCGCGCACGTCTACCTCGGTGAACAGGTCCTGGAGGTAGCAGACGTCTTCGGACGACGTGTTGGCATGGATGAGGAAGTGCGTGATGCCCACCAGGCGTCCGTCGAGCCGGGCGCCCAGCGCGTGCATGCGCGTGTCCTTCGCGAACTCGTTCCAGGCGCGGTCGTACATCGCCTGCGGGAGCGTGCGCTCGTAAAAATCCATGTAGCCGCGGAACAGCACTTCCCATTGCGGGCGGTCGGACGGTTCGAGCCTGCCGATGGTGAGCATCAGGCGTGACTGAACATGGTCTTGCCGCCGACCGGCATGGTCGCCTTGAGGATGGTGCCGGCCGCGACCTTCTCGCTGCGGCGCGACACCACCACGTAGAGATCCTTCCCGGAGAAGGCGACGTTGGTACAGAAGATGTCGTCACCGCAGTCGACGTGATGGGTCGGCCGGCCGAGCGCGTCGAAGCGCCAGGCCGTGGTGCTGGGATGGGCGATCACCAGCCCGCCTTCCTCGTCCAGCGCCATGCCGTCGGGACCGGCATGGCCGCCGCTCATCTGGATGAACAGGCCGACCTTGCTCGCCGTACCGTCGCCCATCAGCGGCAGGCGCCACACCGCGTTGCCACGCGTCACGCCGACGTAGAGGACGGTCTCGGCCTTGTTCATCACCAGTCCATTGGGACTGGGCACGGTGTCGACCAGCATCGTGAGTTTTCCTGCCGTGTCGTATCGATAAACGCGGCCGGTCGGATCATGCAGACCGGTCTGGCCCTGGTCGGTGAAATAGAGATCGCCGTTCTGCGCGAAGAACAGGTCGTTGACGCCCTTGAAGCTCTCGGAGCCGCGCGTCTCGAGCAACGGCGTCACCTTCCCGGTATCAGGATCGAGCAGGACGATGCCGCGCTTGTAGTCGGTGATGAAGATCCGGCCGTCCTTGTGGATCTTCAGCCCGTTCGGCCAGCCGTCATACTCCGTCACCAGGGTCCATTCGCCTTCGGGGCTGATGCGGAAGACGCGGCCGAACGGAATGTCGGTGACATAGAGGTTGCCCGCGCGATCGAAGCTCGGTCCTTCGAGGAAGGAATCGAGCAGCTGCCCGACGGCATTTGTATCGCCCCATGCCGTGCGCGACGGCTTGCGGAACTTCTCCGGCAAGCGCGTGAACTCCGTCGCGCGAACGGGCTTCGTCATTCCGTACATGATCGTTTTCCTCGCCGGGGGCGCGCGACTCCAGTGGCGCGATTCATTATTTGTCCAAGAGAAGACGCGCGACTGGAGTCGCGCGCCCCCAGCCGCCTAAGCCGCCTTCACTTCACGTTCGGCCTTCAGCGCGCGGACGGTCTGGCGCAGCGCGTGAACCGTCTTCTCGATCTCGGCACCGCCGTGCATGGCCGAGACGAAGCCGCCGGGTGAGCCCATGACGTCGACGCCATGGGTCATCAGGCCCATGCGAATCTTGCCGGTGAGCGGCCCCGCAGCGCGCGCGCCCTTCAGCTTCTCGATCGGCACCTTCAGCGGGTCGAAGTTGGCCGGATCGATCGGATCGCCGAACGGATTGGGATAGATCAGGAAGGTCGAGCTCTGGCCGTAGATGCCCCACGGCACGCCTTCCTGCACCAGCACCTCGGTGAGCGCCGCGCGCAGTTCGGCCGCCGTTTTGTTGGCCTTCTCGGCGAGGTCCTCGTCGCGCACCAGCGACAGCGCCGTGACGGCCGCGGCGGCCGACAGCGGATTGGCGTTGAAGGTGCCGGGATGGAGGATGCGCTCGATCTTGCGGGCCGCGGTCGCGGCGTGGTCGATGCGGTCCATGATCTCGCGCTTGCCCGAGACCGCGCCGCCCGGCAGGCCGCCGGCCACGATCTTGGCCTGGATGCAGAGGTCCGGCGTGATGCCGAACGCCTTCTGCGCGCCGCCCGAGGACCAGCGGTAGCCGGTGATGACCTCGTCCATCAGCATGACGACGCCCTTCTTCGCGGTGGCGTCACGGACCGCCTGGATGAAGCCCGGCGGCAGCGGCACCTGCCCCCACGAGGCACCCGACGGTTCGAACATCACGGCCGCGATATCGTCGCGCTCCTCGATCACCTTGACGACGGCGACGACGTCGCTGCTCGGCATGACGATCGACAGCGAGCTCACCTCCTGCGGCACACCGGGAGTCGTGCCCCCGTCATAGGTGGCGCCGGCGCCCGCCGTCACGTGGTCGTGCCAGCCGTGGAAGTGGCCGAGGAAACGGAGGATCTTGTCCTTGCCCGTGTGGGCGCGCGCGAGACGGATCGCCATGTGCGACGCCTCGGTGCCCGACGCGGTGAAGCGCACCTTGTCGGCACAGGGCGTCAGCTCGCACACGAGCTCGGCCCAGCGCACTTCGAGCTCGTGGCTGGAGCCGTAATGCGTCCCGAGTTCGATCTGTCGCTTCACCGCCTCGACCACGGCGGGATGCGAATGGCCGAGCAGCATGGCGCCGTGGCCGCCGAAATAATCGACATACTCGTTGCCGTCGACGTCCCACTTACGCGGGCCCGCGGCGCGCGAGACGTGGATCGAATAGGGGTCGAGGTAGCGCGCATCGTGGGTGATGCCACTCGGCAGCACCTTGTGGGCGCGCTCGAACAGAGCCGCCGATTTGCCCGTTTTCGCCTTGTAGTCGGCGACGACGGCCGAGTTCGTCTGCGATGAATCTTTCTCTTGCACGGTCATACTTGCCCTCAACCCAGCTAATGGCTGAGCATCGCTTGTCTCGCTTGTTTCGCCAAGGGCCTCGCGTCACAGTCCGCCGTCTCAAGGTGGAGGAACGCCGTGAACGCCAAGCCCCGTGGCCGTCAATTCTTCAACAATCCCGGCCCGACCAACATTCCCGACCGTGTGCTTCGTGCCATGGACCGGCCCGTAATCGATTTCATGTCGGAAGAATTCGTCGCCATCCATCACGCCTGCCACAACGGCGTGAAGCGCGTGCTCAAGACCGACCAGAACCTGTTCATGTACTCGTCGACCGGCCATGGCGCCTGGGAAGCGGCCCTCGCCAACCTGTTCTCCCCCGGCGAGACCGTGCTGATGGTGGAGACCGGCTACTTCTCCGAGAGCTGGACCGAGATGGCCCACCATCTCGATATCAAGGTCGAGACGATCCCGGCCGACCAGCGCAAGGGCGCCGACATTGCCCGCATCGCCGAGCGCCTCGCCGCCGACAAGGAGCACAAGATCAAGGCGGTCCTGACCGTCCACAACGAGACCGCGACCGGCATGGTCCTGCCGCTGGCCGAGGTGCGCCGTGCGATCGACGAGGCCAAGCACCCCGCGCTGCTGCTCAGCGACACGATCTCCTCGCTCGCCAGCATGGAATACAAGATGGACGCCTGGGGCATCGACCTCACCGTCGGCGGCAGCCAGAAGGGCCTGATGTTGCCCACCGGCATGTCGATGACCGGCGTCAGCAACAAGGCGCTGGAAGTGTCGCGCAAGTCCAAGACCCCGCGACACTACTGGAGCTGGGAGATGATGACCGGCCGCGCGCCTCAGAAGTTCGTGGGTACCGCGCCGGTGCACATGTTCTTCGGCCTGCAGGAGTCGCTGAAGATGCTGGAGGAGGAAGGCCTCGACGCCGTGTTCGCGCGCCATGCCCGCCTCGCCGAAGCGACGCGCGCCGCCGTGCGAGTGTGGGGTTCCGACGGCAAGGGACCGCAGCTCTTCTGCCAAAACGAGGACCGGCTTTCGAACTCGGTGACCGCGGTCGTGATGCCCGAAGGCGTCAGCTCCGACCCGATGCGCAAGGCCGCCATCGATCGCTTCAACCTGTCGCTGGGCGGCGGGCTGGGCAAGATGATGGGCAAGATGTTCCGCATCGGCCACATGGGCGACCTCAACGAGCCGATGCTGCTGGGCTGCCTCGCCACCACCGAACTCGCGATGAAGGCCTCGAGCGTGCCGTTCGTGCCGGGCGGCGTCGACGCGGCGATCAAGTCGCTGTCGGTTTAGATTTTTCTCGAAGACTCGTTCTGGCGGCCTTGGGCCGTCAGAATGCCGGCTTCTTGCCGGCGAGCGCCGCCGCAAAGGCTTCCGGTTTCAGAGCCGAGAGCGGCGTGCGCGCGGTGATGGCGGCGTCGAGCTTGACGCCGACCACGGCCACGAACTTCAGCGTCTCGGGATCGAAGGCATAGAGCTGGCCGACCGTCAGGTTGAACCACCAAGCATGGAGGGTCAGCGTACCCGCCTTCACCCTCTCCTCGATCCAGCGATAACCCATGAGGTTGTTGACGCTGTTCACCACGGCCGCCTGCTCGACGGCACGCGTGACCTCGTCGCGCGACCTGCCCTTGAGTTCCTCGACCACAAGGTCGCGCGTGTCCTGCGCAATGCTGGTCCAGGTCGAAAGATAATCGTAGTGGGCATAGGCGCCGCGGCTGCCGTCGACCAGCGCGCCGATGCCGCCGCACAGCGCGTGGCCCAGAACGACGATGTGCTCGACACCAAGACCGCGGACCGCGAATTCGATGGCGGCCGAGGTGCCGTGATGGCGTTCGTCAGGAGGGATCTGGGCCGGCGGGACCATGGCCGCCACGTTGCGCACGGTGAAGATGTCACCCGGCTTGGTCTGCGTGAGAATGCCCGGATCGACCCGCGCATCGGAACAGCCGATGATCAGGATCTTGGGCGACTGGCCTTCGGTCGCGAGCTTCTCGAACAGGTCGAGATGCTCCTGATAGTAACCAACCCTGAAATCCGCGAAGCCCTTGAGAAGCCGTTCGAATGCCATGACCTGCCTATGCCCGTTTGCCGCCCCGGGCGACATAGACGATGATGTCGCGGCACACAAATCAGCAACATTGGATGACATGACCGAAGAACTGCTTTTCGAGAAGCGTGGCGAAATCGGCTGGGTGACGTTCAACCGGCCCAAGGCCCGCAATGCGCTCACCTTCGCGATGTACGAGGGTCTGGCCGAAATCTGCGCCCGGGTCGGCAAGACCCGGGAGGTCCGCGCCCTGGTGGTGACCGGCGGCGGCGACAAGGCGTTCGCGGCCGGCACCGACATCGCCCAGTTCCAGAGCTTCGAGAGCGGCGAGGACGGCATCGCCTACGAACTCAAGATGGACCGCATCCTGGGTGAAATCGAGCGCTGCCCCGTGCCGACCATCGCCGCGATCAACGGATTCTGCACCGGCGGCGGCGCGGCGATCGCGGCCGTGTGCGACCTCAGGATCGGGTCGGCGAGCGCCCAGTTCGGCTTTCCGATCGCACGCACCCTCGGCAATTGCCTGTCGATGGGGAATTATGCCCGACTGGCGGCGCTGATCGGCCCCCAGCGGGTCAAGGAAATGGTCCTGCTCGCCAAGCTGATGGACGCCCCGGCGGCGCTGGCCTGCGGCCTGATCAGCGAGTTGCTGCCCGACCAGGCGACGCTGCTCGCCCGGGCCGAGGAACTGGCCAATATCGTCGCCGGGCATGCCCCGATCACGATGCAGGTCACCAAGGAGGCACTGCGCCGCCTGCTGGCGCGCCTGGGCGACGAGAACATCGACGATCTCGTCAGACTGGCTTACGGTAGCGCCGATTTCCGCGAGGGCATGGCGGCCTTCCTGGGGAAGCGGGCACCCAAATGGTCAGGCGCCTGACAGACGATTATTACGGAGGAATTGGATGAATCGGATTGCCACACTCTCTCTGGTTCTTGGGATGGGTGCTGCCGTCGCCGCCTGCCAGAACCCGCAGCAGGTGGTCGCGAACAAGGAAGACATGATGGTGGCGGCGGGCTTCAAGTTCGTCCCCGCGAACACGCCGCAGCGCCAGGCGGCGTTCAAGAACCTGCCGCCGCACAAGTTCTCGCGCGAGATCAAGAACGGCCAGGTGTTCTACGTCTATCCGGATCCGACGGTGTGCGTGTGCATCTATGTCGGCAACGCGGCGGCCTACGGTAAGTACCGCAACAACATGTTCCAGAAGAACCTGGCGGACGAGCAGCAGATGACGGCCGACGAGAACGCGATGAACGACTGGGATTGGGGCCCCTGGGGCGGCTACCCGTATCCCGGCTGGTACTACTAAGGCTTT
>JAGNNA010000304.1 GCA_017990895.1 Reyranella sp. | reverse complement strand
GCCCGCTATCGAGTGGCGAGCCGCCTATGCGCAGTTCACCATCTTCTTTGCCGAGCGTTTGCCTACTACAATCCGCTAATGACAATCTGCCATGGAACGCTCGCACACAGTTAAGCTGACACTCTCAGCGACCAGCCAAGCCCCAAGTACGCCTCACCCCCCTCCCGCCGGTCGATGTTGCCGCAGCGATACCGCCACCGGCGCCGCGCCGCACGGGCGCGCTTCCCCCATTGCCCCCGCCGGAGCTCGATCCACCGGACTGGCCCACGGCGAGCAAGGATCAGATCCGCATAGTCCAGAAGGCGCTCTTCGATCTGAAGCTTCTGCGCGACGAGCCCGATGGCGCATTGGGTCCGATGACACGGGCCGCCATCCGAACCTTTCAGCGCATCAACGCTCAGCGCGAGACTGGCGAACCCTCCCGGGAGCTGTACGCATCACTGAAAGAAGCGGTCGCTCGTCGCGACGTTGCGCCGCCGGCCCGACCGGAGACCCGGCCCGAACCGCCGCTGGCGGTCGCTTCGACCAGGCCGCCGGAAGCACCGGTGGCAAAGGTCGAGCCACCCAAGCCGATCGAACTCGCCGCGGCCGAGACGACCCCACCGCCCAGCTCGGCTGACATCGCACGGCTGATGCCGGCGCCACCCGAGCCGCCGAAGCCCATCGCACTGGCCGCGGCCGAGACGACCCCACCACCCAGCTCGGCTGACATCGCACGGCTGACGCCGCCGCCACCGGCGTCGCCGAAGCCGATCCAGCTCGCCGCGGCCGCACCACCGCCCCCTCCACCCACCTCCGCCGATATCCGCAAGGCAGCGCCCGTGGATCCCGATGCGTGGCCAGCGACTTCAGCCGCCCAGGTCAGCGCCATCCAGGCGCTGCTGCGCGAGATGAGGTTCTACGAGAGCGCACCCGATGGCCGCATCGGTCCGGCGACGCGCGCGGCAATCCGCGAATACGAGGGGCTGGCCGGGCTCAAGGTCACGGGCCAGGCGAGCAAGGAGCTGTTCGACTCGCTGAAGGAGATGCAGCTCCTGATGAAGCCTAAGCCGAAAGAGGGCTCAAACTAGGCGGCCGGCGTGCCGCCACCACGATGCAGGAAGCCGCGACGCGGCGTTCTGCGCTCCTTCGATGGTTTCATACAGGCCAAAGCAGGTCGCCCCGCTGCCGCTCATTGCGACATGGGCGACCCCGTCGCTCTGCCTGAGCCGGTCGAGCACATTGGCGATTTCCGGCTGCAACGAGATCGCGGCCTCGGTCAGGTCGTTGCCGCGTTGCCCGAGGTCTTTGGCCAGAGAACCAAGGTCCCGCCAACCGTCGCCGACCGGTCGGGCTTCAGAGAAGCTGCCCTGCCGCGCGCCGAAGACGGCGGGCGTGGGAAGCGGAAGGCCGGGGTTGACCAGCAGGATGGCGCAGGGCGGCAGGGCCGGCACCGGCGCAAGACGCTCGCCGATGCCCGAGGCCAGGGCGGCCCGGCCGGCGAGACACATCGGCACATCGGCCCCCAGGGTGGCCGCAAGATCGAACAGTTCCTCCTGTGGCATCGCGACACGCCACAGCTCGATCAGGGCAAGGAGGGTCGCTGCGGCATCGGCCGATCCACCGCCGAGCCCGGCTGCCACGGGGATGTGCTTGGTGAGACGAATTGCGGCACGCGGCGCCACGCCGGCGCGGCCCGCGAGCAGGCGCGCGGCCTTCAGCACGAGATTGTCGGGATCGCCTCCGAGAGAAGCGGCACCAGGTCCGACGATCTCGAGGGAGAGGCCGGAGTCAGGCGTGACCTCGATCTCATCGGCGAGATCGGTGAAGGCGACCAGCGAATCGAGCAGGTGAAACCCGTCGGCACGGCGCCCGACGACCTGCAGCCAGAGATTGACCTTGGCTCGCGCGAGCGCCACGCCGCTGTCCTCGATCAGCCGTCCTTCGATCAGCCGCCCTGCTTTGAGTCGGCAGCCTTCTCGTAGACGGTCGGCTTGTCGTTCGACGGGTTCAGCCCGTTGGCGATCTTGTCCTGGATCACGGGCACGCGATCCTTGTCGGGCTTCTGGTGCAGCGCACGCTCCCATTGGAAACGCGCCTCGCGACGGCGGCCGACATGCCAGTAGGCATCGCCCAGATGGTCGGTGATCGTGGAGTCGTCGCCCTTCTGCTCGGTCGCGCGCTCCAACCACTCCACCGCCTTCTCGAACTGGCCGAGCCGGTAATAGGCCCAGCCGACGCTGTCGGTGATGGAACCGTCGTCCGGCCGCAGCTCGGTCGCGCGCTCCAGCATCTTCATGCCTTCCTGCAGGTGCAGGCCCTGGTCGATCCAGCTGTAGCCGAGATAGTTCAGCACGTAGGGTTGCTCGGGCGAGAGCTCGAGCGCCTTCTTCATATCTGCCTCGGCCTTCGGCCAGTTCTTGGTGCGCTCGAGCACGATGCCGCGGCCGAAATACACCTGCCAGTGGCGCTCTTCGGGCTTACCGAGGCGCGAGATCGCCGTGTCGTAGGCGGCAACCGCCTCGGCGAAGCGGTCCTTGCTGCGCAGCAGATCGGCCAAAGTCAGCGCCGCGTCGATGCGATCGGGCTTCTCGGCCACGAGTGTCCTCAGGCGGGCAACCGCCTGGTCAAACTTGTCCTCCTGAGCGTCGAGTGCGGCCGTGCGCAGCCTCGCCTGCCAGTAGAGCGGCGAGTTCGGGCCGATCTTGCCCAGCGCGGCCACCGCCTTCGGAATCTGGTTGAACTGCTCGTACAGTCCCGCGATCATCAGCCAGGCGAAATCCTGATCCGGCTTCAGGGCGGTTGCGAGCTGGTAGAAGATCAGCGCGAGATCGGTGCGCTGGTTGCGGGGATCAGACGCGAGGATGCCGCCAATGTCGAACAGGATCTCGGCGATACCCGAGGCCGGCGTCGGCGGCTTGGGCATCGGCGCGTTGGGGCCCATCAGCCCGTCCATGACGACGGAGTCGCTGTAGCGCATTCCGTAGTTCTTCAGGATCTCGCGGGCCTCGGCGTCCTTGCCGAGCCGCCGCAGTCCTTCGGCGACCGCGATCGTGGTGCGCAGCCCGTTGCGATCGATCGACATGGCGCGTCGGTACTTCGCCTCGGCGGCGGCCTTGTCGCCCGCCATCTCGTCGATCTGTCCTTCGATCACCAGCGACGGCGCCTCGGCGCGCTCGCCGGCCGCCGGCTTCAGGCGTACGAGCAGGGCACGCGCGGCCGAAAAATCCTTCTCGCCGGCCTTCAGCCAGGCCATCACGTATTCACGCAGAGTGCCCAGCTGGTTCTCGGCGCCGATCTTTGTGAGCTGCTGTTCGGCCGCCTTGTACTCGCCCTTCTTGATGGCCTCGATCGCCATGACGAGATTGGCGAAGCCGTCACCTGGCCGCGTGGCCAGCACCGCCGGGGCCAGTTCGGCCGCCGAATCGATCCGGCCCGCATACATGCGCAAGCGGAAAACGGCGTAGATCAGCTCCGGATCGAGTGGCGTCAGCGCCAGCGCCTGGTCCATCTGGTCGGCTGCGGCGTCGTAGTCGTGATCCTGCTCGCCGACCCGGGCGGCGAGATAGCGACCCTGCAGGGAGACCGGGGCCAGCCGCTGGCCGGGCTGGACGGCCGGTGACCGGTTCGCGGGGGGCTTGGCACCGCCCTGGGCCGCCGGGCCCTGCTGGGCCTGGCCGGACAGAGGAAGAGCGAACAGCAGCGCGGCGGACAGCAGCGCGAAGGGGGTGCGGTTCATGCGTCTCACATGTTGGGGTAGTTGGGACCGCCACCGCCTTCGGGGACGCTCCAATCGATGTTCTGCGCCGGATCCTTGATGTCGCACGTCTTGCAGTGCACGCAGTTCTGCGCGTTGATCTGGAAGCGCGGCTGGCCGTTGTCGGCCGTCACGACCTCGTAGACGCCGGCCGGGCAGTAGCGCTGCGCGGGCTCGGCATAGAGCGGCAGGTTCACCGCGATCGGAATCGACGGATCGCGCAGCTTGAGGTGAACCGGCTGGTCTTCCTCGTGGTTGGTGTTCGACAGGAACACCGAGGAAAGCTTGTCGAAGGAGATCACCCCGTCGGGCTTGGGATACTGGATCGGCTGGAACTCACTGGCCGGCCGAAGCGTCTCATGGTCAGCCTTGTGATGGCGCAGGGTCCACGGGACGCGCAGCCCGAGATCGTGCAGCCACATGTCCATGCCGCCGTAGAGCGTGCCGAGCGTGGTGCCCCACTTCAGCGCCGGCTTCACGTTGCGCACCTTGTCGAGGTCCTTCCAGACCCAGGACGCCTTGAGCTTCACCGGATAGGCGATCAGCTCGTCGCCGCCGGTCTTGCCGCCGGCAAGGGCCTCGAACGCCGCCTCGGCCGCCAGCATGCCGCTCTTCACCGCGTTGTGGCTGCCCTTGATGCGCGGCACGTTGACGAAGCCGGCCGAGCAGCCGATCAGCGCGCCGCCCGGGAAGGTGAGCTTGGGCACCGACTGGAGGCCGCCTTCGTTGATGGCGCGCGAGCCGTAGACTAGCCGCTTGCCGCCCTTGAGATACTTAGCGACGTCCGGATGCGTCTTGAAGCGCTGGAACTCGTCGAACGGCGAGAGGTACGGGTTCTCGTAGCTGAGATGCACCACGAGGCCGATGGCGACGAGGTTGTCGCCGAAGTGGTACATGAACGAACCGCCCGAGCTGCCGGTCTCCGACAGCGGCCACCCCTGCGAGTGGACCACCAGGCCCTTGCGGAAGTTGGCCGGCTCGACCTGCCACAGTTCCTTTATGCCGATGCCGAACTTCTGCGGATCGACGCCGTCGCGCAGGTCGAACTTGGCCATCAGCTGCTTGGCCAGCGAGCCGCGCACGCCCTCGCCGATCAGCGTGTACTTAGCGTGCAGCTCCATGCCGGGCGTGTAGCTGTCCTTGTGGGTACCGTCCTTGGCCACACCCATGTCACCGGTGGCAACGCCCTTCACCGAGCCGTCCTCGTTGTAGAGCACCTCGGCGGCAGCGAAGCCCGGATAGATCTCGACGCCCAGAGCCTCTGCCTGCTGGCCGAGCCAACGGCAGACCTCGCCAAGGCTCACGATGTAATTGCCGTGGTTGTTCATCAGCCGCGGCAGCAGAAAATTGGGGAACCGGTAGGAGCCGCTCTTGGTCAGGAACAGGAACTGGTCGTCGGTGACCTGGGTCTCGAGCGGGGCGCCCTTTTCCTTCCAGTCCGGGATGAGCTCGTTCAGGCCGATCGGATCGACGACGGCCCCGGACAGGATGTGCGCACCGAGTTCCGAGCCCTTCTCGATCAGGCAGACGGAAACTTCGTGGTTGCGCTCCGCGGCGAGCTGCTTCAGGCGGATCGCCGCCGACAGCCCGGCCGGACCACCACCCACGATCACCACATCGTATTCCATCGCCTCGCGCGTCATGGCCATCTCGCTCTACAATTCCATTTTCCCGATGGACGCGCGCCTGTCGGACGGCAATCCTTTGATTTAGATAGCGTGTCGGGGGCAGGATCGCCACCCGCTGAAAAGGGGAATTCCCGTGCCAGAGTTGATCGATATCGAGAGCCAGACCTTCTCTGCACGCGATTTCCGGCTGGAAAGTGGCAAGACGCTACCCATCCTCGAACTTGCCTACGAAACCTACGGGTCTCTCTCGGCGGCCGGGGACAACGCCATCCTCGTCGTGCACGGCTACACTTCGTCCCATCACGCTGCAGGCAGGAATGCCGCCGGCAGGCAGGGTCGGGGCGTCACCGAAGGGTCGGCCGGCTGGTTCGACGGGCTGATCGGGCCGGGTAAGCCCATCGACACCGACCGGTATTTCGTCGTTTCGGTGAACGCGCTGGGCTCGGCGCACGGCAGCTCCGGTCCCAACTCCATCGATCCCGGCACCGGCAAGCCCTACGGCCCGACCTTCCCGGAGATAACCCTGCGCGACATGGTGGCCAGCCAGAAGCTGCTGGTCGATTCGCTGGGATTGAAGAGCCTCGTGGCCGTGGTCGGCCCGTCGATGGGCGGCTTCCAGTCGTTCCAGTGGGCTGCGTCGTATCCGGGCTTCATGAAGGGCTTCGCCGCCTCGGTCACGGCGCCGCGCGCGCCCGGCCGGCTCGGCGGCCCGGAGGCCCTGCAGAAGCGAC
>JAGNNA010000303.1 GCA_017990895.1 Reyranella sp. | reverse complement strand
CCGCCAGGCCGCGCAGGCCTACAAGACCCGCGGTAGCGCCAATATCGTGGCCACCGGCCATACCGACACGTCGGGCTCGCCGCAGTACAACATGGCGCTGTCGCTCCGCCGCGCGAACTCGGTCAAGGATCAGCTGGTCCGCGAGGGCGTCCCTGCGACCGCCATCACCGTCAACGGCCGTGGCGAGGAAGGCCTGCTGGTGCAGACCGGCGACAACGTGCGTGAGCCGCAGAACCGCCGCGTCGAGATCGTCGTGGGCGGTCAGGCGACCGTCAGCACTGTGTTCTCCGACCCGCGCTCGTACTGCAAGGCGCTCAGCGACAAGTGGCGCCAGTATCGCACCTCGGTGATCGAGCCGCGTGAGGCTGCCGCCATCGCGAAGTGCGAACAGGGCGACTACGCCGCCGGCATCCCGGTCCTCGAGGCCTCGCTGATCGCGGTCAAGATCCCGCTACCGGCCCCCGGCTATCGCTGGCCCGGCCGCCCGATCGGCCCGTCCTAAGTCCGGACTGATCGTCAACGGAAGGCGGCCCCTCGCGGGGCCGCCTTTTTCGTTGTAGGCAGGGCCATGTTCGATGGCGACCTGGCCTCCTTCCTCGACTTCATTCGCCAGCATGGCGACGCCGTCTACAGTTTCCTCGCCATCTACTCGATGGCCAACAGTCTCCTGCTCGCCCTGTTCGCCGGCTACGCCGCCCAGGCCGGCGCTCTGGGCTATGAGCAGGCACTGGCGGCCTGCTGGGCAGGCACGTTCGCGGGCGACATGCTGCGCTTCTGGGTCGGCCGGCGCTTCGGCACGCGCTGGTTGCGCGGGATCCCGCGGCTTCAGCGCGCCGTCGAGACCGCCGCACGGCTGGCGGCCCGCCATCATGTCTGGATGATCCTGATCCATCGCTATCCGCGCATCATTCGCAACGTCGCGGGCTTCGCCTACGGCGCCTCGGCCTTGAGCTGGCCGCGCTTTCTCGTGCTCAACTTCATTGCTGCCGGCCTGTGGGCCGGTATCGCCGTCTCGGTCGGTTACGGATTCGGCTTCGTGTCCGAAAAGACCATGTCCGATGCGCTTTCGGCCTTCGGGATTGTCATGCTCGTGGCTTTCCTCGCTCTCACCTGGTTCCTGACGCGACGTCTGGAGCGCGTGATGGAGCGCGTGATGGAGCGCAATTAAGATTTACCGCGTGCGTGCTGGGCGGGCAAGAGCCGGTCAGCGATGAGAGGGTTGGCATTCATGGTGATACGACGACACTTTCTACTTGCAGGTGCCGCAGCCGGCTTTCCGGGCACCGGCGCGGCCAATGGCCAGGCTGTGCGTGTGCTCGACTCCGCTCCCGCGGCGAACGCCGTGATCGGGCGACGCAGCAGCGGGTTCTATGTGCGCTTCAGCCGTCCGGTCGACCATCAGGATTCCCGCCTGTCGATCAAACAGGACGGCAGGGTCATCGAGGTTCTGCACCCGCGGCTGGACTCGGCGCCCGACGTGCTCTTTGCTCGCGCACCCACGCTGCAGCCGGGTCGCTACAGTCTTCACTGGATCGTGGGCGGCAGTCCGCAATTTGACGGTGAGATCCCGTTCACCGTCGGCAACGACTGAGGCTCAGTCGAGCAGTTCGCGCAGGACGCGCCCCGTCGCCGTGATCGCGAGCAAGGTTGGCACCTTCAACACGGCCTTGACGGCCGCCTTGGTCGCGGGGCCGTAGCTCATGCAATCGAGCGCCACCAGGTCGGGCCTCGCCGCGGCCAGACGGTTGGCGGCCGCGGCCGCCTCTTCCGGCCCGGCACTCGGCACGAGCGCCTCCACCGTCACCGACACGCCACTGCGCGCCCATTTGGCGGCGAGCTTCTCGCCCTGCTCGGCGAAGGGCACCAGCAGGCCGAGCCGCCCACGCGGCAGCAGACCTTCGGCGATGCCGCTCAGGACCCGCGAAGGGAACAGCACGCCGGCATCGCCCTCCATCGCGGGGAACTCGCCGGTGCAGGCGTAGACGATGGCGTCGCAGCCATCGGCCCGCAGCCTGGCAAGCGTCTCCGGCGAGCGGTCGATCACCGCCTGCTTGGAGATCTTCACGTCGCGGCCGGCGCGCAGTCGCGTGTAGAGCGTGTCGGCGCCATTAAGTGGCGGCAATGCATCGACCTCGGCGTCGCTCAAGCCGTCGAGCGCGCCGCGCAGGATCACCTTTGTGCCGGCCGGCGCCTGGGCGGCAAACAGCTCGACGATGTCGTCGCGCGGCGCCTGCCCGATGGTGACGATGCCAAGGGTGCTCATGGTTCAGCCCTCCAGTGCCACGGCGTCGCCGTCGTTCCAGGCGAGCCCCACCGCATCGCCCGGCGCCCGCGAGGCACGCTCGCCGGCATGTGTCTCGCGCACCAGCATCGACGGGCCGGTCGTCGGCCGGACACGAAGCAAGGTCGAGCCGCCGAGATAGTTCGAAGTCTCGACCGTGCCTGACAGGCGCGCGCCCTCGGCAGCGACGAGCCGGATCTTCTCGGGTCGCAGCGCGCGCAGCCGGCCACCCTCTTGCAGGATGTTGATCTCGCCAATGAAGTCGGCGACGAAGCGTGTCCGCGGGCGCTCGTAGATCTCGGTCGGCGTGCCCACCTGCTCGACCCTGCCGCCGTTCATGACGGCGATCCGGTCGCTCATGGCCAGCGCCTCCTCCTGATCGTGCGTCACGAACACCAGGGTGACGCCCAGCCGCTTCTGCAGCTCCTTGAGTTCGAACTGCATCTGCTGGCGCAGCTTGCGGTCGAGCGCGCCCAGCGGCTCGTCGCAGAGCAGAACCGGGGGCTCGACGACCAGCGCGCGCGCGAGCGCCACCCGCTGCTGCTGTCCGCCCGAAAGCTGGCCGGGCTTGCGTGTCTCGAAGCCGGTCAGGGCGACCTGCGCCAGAGCCGCCGCGACCCGCCGCTCGATCTCCGGCTTCGGCACTTCGCGCATGCGCAAGCCGAACGCGACGTTCTCCGCCACCGTCCGGTGCGGGAACAGCGCATACGACTGGAACACCATCCCCATGTCGCGGCGATGCACCGGCAGGTCCGTGATGTCGCGACCGCCGACATGCACACGGCCAGAATCGGGGTGCTCGAAGCCTGCGATCATGCGCAGGCTCGTCGTCTTGCCGCAGCCGGAGGGCCCCAGCAGCGAGAAGAACTCACCGGCGGCGATGTCGAGGGTGACCGCGTCGACCGCCATAACGCGGCCGTCGAACGTCTTGGTCACCTGGTCGAGCTTGATGGCTGCGGAGGTCACGGATGCACGCGGTCCGTCAGCCCTTCAGGATCTTGGTGACGCGGGCGTCGATGTCTTCTCGGCGCGCATTGTACCATTTCCAGTCCGGCTGGATCAGCGTCGCCACCTTCTCCGGCGTGGTGAGCAGCTTGGCGTCGTACTTGGTGTCGAGCTTCACCTTCTTGTTGGCCGGCGAGTACCACACGGCCTCGGCCAGCAGCTTCTGCACGTCGGGCCGCAGCATGTAGTCGATATAGGCGAAGGCCAGTTCCTTGACCTTCGAGCCCGGCGTAACGTTCAGCACCTGCTCCAGCGCCAGCACGCCCTCGGAGGGGCCGGCGAAGTCGACCGGCTGCATGTTGGGGCCTTCGTAGCGATAGACGCCCGAGTCATGGATGACGCCCATCGACACCTCGGCCGACAGCAGCATCTTCTCCATCTGGCCCGTGAAATCGACCAGCTTGATCGGTTTCAGAGCCTCGAGCGCCTTGTAGGCGGCGTCGAGATCGGTGAGACCCTTGCCGTACACCTTGCCCAGCATCATCAGGTGCGCCTGCCCCAGGCTGTTCACCGGGATCAGGTAGCCGCCACGCGCGCCGGCCAGCTTGGGATCGGCGAGATCCTTCCACGAGGTCGGCTTGGTGAGGCCCTTGTCGGTGCGATAGCCCAGGCCGATGGCGCTGGTGAAGATCGTGACGCCAACGATCTTGTCGCTGACCGCATAGGGATAGACGTCGGCGACGTTGGGCACTTCCTTGGCGGTGATCTTGGGCACCACCAGCCCTTCGACGACGGCATTCCATTGCTCGTTCGAATTGGTGTGCAGCACGTCGTAGATCGGGTCGTTCTTCGGGCTGACCTGCAGCTTGGGCAGGAACGGGAAGGCCTGGTCGGCCGACACCGTGCACTTGAACTCCTTCTCGAAGGCCGGCAGCACCGTGGCCTTCATGACCTCGCCCCACTTGCCGCCCCAGGTCGTGATCTTGAGCGTCTTGGTCTGGGCATGAAGGATCGACGGTGCCCCCACCGTGGCCAGGGCCGCGAGACCCGCACCGGCACGCAACGCTTTGCGACGTGAAATCATGGCAACCCCCTTGTTCGTTCCCATCACAGCTTAACGTACGCCTTGAGACCAATCAGCCTCTCAAGGACAAGAACCACCGACAATGCGAGCAAGATCGAAACCATCGAGGCGGCCGCAATGGCGCCGTCGAGGTCAAATTTCATGTAGTTGAACAGCACGACCGGCAGGGTCTCGCCCTTGGGCACGACCAGGAACAGCGAGACCGGGAACTGGTCGAACGAGACGATGAAGGCGAAGACGCCGCCCGCGAACACGCCCGGCCGGATCAAGGGCAGCGTGACTTCGAAGAAGACCCGCGTCGGGCTGGCGCCCAGCACGGCAGCGGCCTCCTCGATCCGACGATCGAAATTATGCAGCACGGCCAAAGTCGTGCGAATGACGTAGGGCACCGCGACCAGCGTATGCGCCGCGATCAGGCCCCAGACCGGCCGGCCGATCCCTGACAGGAGATAGGCCTGGAACAGCGCGAGGCCGGTCAGGATCGCCGGCACCATCAGCGGCGACATGAAGAAGGCGGTCAGCACGGCTCGCCCGGGAAGGTTGCCGCGCGCCAGAGCGAGCGCGCAGGCGGCGCCGATCACGATCGACAGGACCAACACCACCGTCGCGACCCACAGCGACAACCAGAGCGCGTTCATGAACTCGGCGCTGCCGAAGAACTTTTCGAACCAGCGAAGGCTGACGCCGACCGGCGGGAAGGAGATGTACGGCGTCGGGTTCAGCGCGAACACCAGCACGATGGCGATGGGAAGCAGCAGGAACGCGAGCAGGAGCGCGTTCAGCGCCAGATAGGCGGCGCGGCCTGCGTCGAACGGCCGGCGGTTGGGCGCGGCGCTCATGCCATTCCCTGCCCGCCCGCCAGCCGCGCCAGGATGCGGTTGTAGGCAACGACGATGGCCAGCGAGACCAGCAGCAGGATGACGCCGAGGGCGCCGGCGAAGTTCGGGTTGAAGCTGGTGCCGACCTGCTGGGCGATCAGCATGGGCAGGGTCAGCACGTCGGTGCCGCCCATCAACGAAGGCGTGACATAGGCGCTGATCGACAGGGCGAAGACCAGCAGCGAGCCCGCCAGAATGCCCGGCAGGCTGAGCGGCAGGGTCACCTCGACGAAAGCGCGCAGCCGGCCGGCGCCCAGGCTGCGCGCCGCCTGCTCCAGCCGCTCGTCGATACGCCCGATCACGCCGGTCAGCGTCAGGACCATGAACGGCACGTAGATATGGACCAAGGCCACGATGGTGCCGAACTCGTTGTACATCAGCGGCAGCGGCTTCTCGATCAGGCCCCACTGCATCAGCGTCGTGTTGATGACGCCCTTGTCCTGCAGGATCGTCATCCAGGCGAAAGTGCGCACGACGATGCCGGTCAGCATCGGTGCGATCACCGCCATCAGCACCAGCGCGTGACCGAGACGCGACTGCATGCGCGCCATCCAGTGGGCAAGCGGATAGCCGATCAGCAGCGAAACGATGGTCGTGATCAGGCCGATGCGCAGCGTCGACCATAGCGCGTCATGAAAAATGCCGGCCGTGTCGAAGAGGAAGCGCTCGTAGTGCCGCGTCGTCAGGAAGGCGTTGGGATTGGTGACGGGATTGCCGGAATAGAACGACATCGCCGTCATCACGGCGAACGGCAGCACGAAGAACAGGACGAACAGCAGCCCGGCCGGCGCGATCAGCCAGGCGATCGGTGACGGGCGGGCGGCGTTCGTCATGGCGTCACGATCACGCGCTGGCCGCGACGTCGCCGACGACCCGGACGCGCACGCGCACCGAGTTGCCCGGCAGATAGGCGAGCGGCATGTCCTCGCTCTCGATC
>JAGNNA010000302.1 GCA_017990895.1 Reyranella sp. | reverse complement strand
GCCGTGGTCCATGGCGATACGGTCTATCTCGCCGGCCTCACCGCCGACGACGCCAAGGCCGACGTGAAGGGCCAGACCAAGCAGATCCTCGACAAGGTCGACAAGTTCCTGGCCGAGGCCGGCACCGACAAGTCGAAGGTTCTGTCGGCCAACATCTGGCTGACCGACATCTCGACCTGGAGCCAGATGAACGAGGTGTGGGACGCCTGGGTCTCCCCCGGCAACACCCCGGCCCGCGCGACGGTCGAAGCCAAGCTCGCCGCCCCCGGCCTCAAGGTGGAGATCATGATCCAGGCCGCCAAGTAACGCGCTTCGGTTTCAATGGAGAAGGGCCGGCATCCGCCGGCCCTTTTTCTTTGGGTGTTCCCGATCTTGCCGGCCTCCTGCTCGTTCGCCGATTAATTGGCCGCGTTCATCGAGTACCCTCGGTCGGCCTCTGTTCCTCTCCGGGAACATGACCTCCCATCGGTGGAGACGCTGTCGCTGACAAGCAGCCGGAGGTGAGGACATGGCGAACGAGGCAGGCGCGACCGGAAGAATTTTCCAGATCACGTCGGACGGTGCGGACATCACGGGATTCGATCCGGCCCGGGACAAGCTCGATCTTGGCCCCGTCACCGTACATAACGGCATCATCGTCGATACGCCGACCGGCGTCGGGATCATGAATCCGTGGTCGGGCGAGGTCGCGGTTGTCGTCGGCGTTTCGCTCGGTCAACTCACGATCGACAACTTCGTGCCGATCATCAACGATCATCTGCGCGAATGCCTGTCCGGCGCGCTCGCCTGGGAACACGGAATCGCGGCGAGCGACCATACGGTCTATGCGCGCTCCCACGAGATCGGCCAGATCGACCGGGTCGCCTTCAATCCCGCCACCGACATGGTGGACTTCCGCTACTTCGGCACCCGCGAACAGATCTACATGACCGACAATCCCGAAGGAGTGGTCATCTCGAATTCGGGAACGGGTCAGGCGTTGATCCTGCTGGGTGTCACGACCGCCGATCTGAAAGTGGAGAATTTCATCTTCTATTTTGCCGAGGCCCGCGAGGACCGCGTTGCCCTGCAACTCGGCTTCAGTTCGGTTCCGGATTCTCAGATCAAGCCGCAAGGCGTGCCGGTCGCCGGCACGAACAACTGGCCGACGGGCACCGGTAACGGGGCGCCTCCCTCCGGTCAGGCCGGAACGACGACCGTCATCGACTGGCACTATGGCGTCAACACCGCCATCGCCTTCGATCCTTCGAAGGACAAGCTCGATTTCGGCTGGTTCAAGGCCAGCGAATTCTCGGTGAAAGAGGTCGATGGTTCGACGGTCATCAGCATCGAGGGCAACCGCCAGACCTACGTCCTGACGGGCGTGTCGCTCGCCGAACTGGACCATAACAACATCGCTGCGCGCGACGCCACGGCGCGCGCGGAGTGGCAGCAGCTGATCGATTCGGCCGAGGGACCTGCGCCCGTCGTGCCGCAACTCTCGATCGTGAACGGCACCCTCGCCGAGGGTAATGCCGGCAAGAGCCAGATGGTCTTCACCGTCACGCTTTCGCAGCCAGCGACCGGCCCCGTTTCGGTTGGCTATACGACCGTGAACGGTACGGCCATTGCCGGCCAGGACTATGCATCGGTTGTCGGTACGCTGACGTTCGCGGCCGGCGAGACTGCCAGGACGGTGAGCGTCGACATTCTGGGCGATACCCTCGTCGAGACCAACGAGACCTTCTCCTTGTCGTTGTCGTCGCCCACGGGAGCCACGATTGCCAGGGGGCAGGCCACGGGCACCATCGTCAACGACGATATCGATGCGCAGCCCGACGCGCTGCCCGCCATCTCCATCGCCGACCTGTCGACCAGGGAGGGCAACGGCGAGCACAACCACTTCATGTTCGCCGTGACCCTGGACAAGGCGTCGTCCGGGCCGGTGACGGTGCAGTACAGGACCGTCGATGGCAGCGCGGTCGGCGGCGTGGACTACACGGCTGCCACGGGGACGGTGACGTTCGCGCCGGGCACGACCTCGCAGATGATCCACGTGGATATCCAGGGCGACGGCGTCGCCGAGGCCGACGAGACATTCACCGTGCTGCTGTCGTCGCCTGTCGGCGCCACGATTGCCGACGGCTCGGGCACGGGCACGATCATCAACGACGACGTGGCTGCCCCGGCCGGCGGGACGGCTGTTGGTTACCAGGTCAGCGACAACTGGGGCGCAGGCTTCATCGGCAACATGCAGGTTGCCGCCGGCGATACGGCCCTGAAGGGCTGGATCGTCGAATTCGACGCGGCGTTCGCCATCACCAACATCTGGAACGCCCAAATCGTAAGCCACGTTGGCAATCACTACATAATCAAGAACATGTCCTACAACGGCACGGTCGGCGCCCACCAGGAGACGAGCTTCGGCTTCCAGGCAACGCCGGGCAGCGACGGGACAGCGGCTACGGGCTTTACGCTCAATGGCATATCGTCTGGCAGCGGGACGCCGGCATCCGCGCCGGTCCTGCCAAGCCCGTCGATATCGGATGCCACGCGCGCCGAGGGAACGTCGAATGGCGATCTGGAGGCCCTGATGTCGGTGGTGGATTCATGGAACGGCGGCTTCAATGCGGCCGTGAAGATCCATAACGACGGGGGAGCCATCTCCGGTTGGCAACTCGAAATCGAGACGAATAGCGAGATCACCAGCATATGGAATGCGGAGATCGTTTCGCACGATGCCTGTGGCTACGTGGTCCGCAACGCAGCCTGGAACGGGAAGGTCGATGCAGAGGCCGACGTGAGCTTCGGCTTCACCGCGACAGGGCCGGCGGACCCGTCCAAGTTCGACTTTTTGATCTGATCGCCGGCCGTGATGCCGGTGAGCCCACCGGCCCGCGCCGCAAAGTGACAACGCTCTAAAAGCAAGGGCCGGCGAGAGCCGGCCCTTTTTGTTTGCTCTTTCTTTTCCTTCCCCATTCAAATGGGGAAGTGCCCCGTCTTACGGGGCGATGGGGTCATGGTGTTGCGAAGCGCATGACCCCTCCGTCGACGTATGACGTCGACACCTCCCCATCTGAACGGGGAGGCAAAAATCAGTTGATCGGGCCGATGATCTTGCCCGGGTTCATGATGTTGTCCGGGTCGATCGCCTTCTTGATGGCGCGCATCAGCGACATCGCCTCGCCGTGCTCCTGGTAGAGGTACTTGATCTTGCCGATGCCGACGCCGTGTTCGCCGGTGCAGGTGCCGCCGAGGTTCTGGGCCCGCGCAATCATGCGGTCGTTGAGGCCTTCGGCGCGCGGCAGGTAGGTCGGGTCGTTGGGGTCGACCATCATGGTGAGATGGAAATTGCCGTCGCCGACATGGCCGACGATCGGCGCATAGAGGCCGTTGGCCTGGATGTCCTTCTGCGTTTCGAGGATGCACTCGGCGAGCTTGCTGATCGGCACGCAGACGTCGGTCGCCCACATGCCCCAGCCCGGCTTGTAGGCCTTGGCCGCCCACGCCGCGTCGTGGCGGGCCTGCCACATCCTGCTGCGCTCCTCGGCCTGGTTGGTCCAGGCGAAGTCCCCGCCGCCATGCTCGCCGGCGATCGCCTGCACCATCTCGGCCTGTTCCCTGGTGCCGGCCTCGGTGCCGTGGAACTCGAGCAGCAGCAGGTTCTTCTGCGGCAGCGAGAGCTTCGAATACTGGTTCACCGTGTCCACCGTGTAGGTGTCCATCAGCTCGATGCGCGCCACCGGGATGCCGGACTGGATGGTCTGGATCACGGTATTGACCGCGCCTTCCAGCGTGTCGAAGGCGCAGGTCGCGGCGACCATCGATTCCGGCGTGCCGTAGAGGCGGAGCGTGATCTCGGTGATGACGCCCAGCGTGCCTTCGGAGCCCACGAACAGCTTCACCAGGTCATAGCCCGCACTCGACTTCCGCGAGCGGCGGCCGAGCTGCATGATCCGCCCGTCGGGCGTCACGACCTGCAGCGACAGCACGTTCTCGCGCATCGTGCCGTAGCGCACCGCGTTGGTGCCGGAGGCGCGGGTGCTGGTCATGCCGCCGATCGAGGCGTCGGCGCCGGGATCGATCGGGAAGAAGAGACCGGTCGCGCGCAGGTACTCGTTGAGCTGCTTGCGGGTGACGCCGGGCTGCACGACCACGTCGAGGTCGGCCTCGTTGACCTGCAGGATCCTGTTCATGCGGCTGACGTCGAGCGAAATACCGCCGTTGGGGGCGCTGATATGGCCCTCCAGCGAGGTGCCGGTGCCGAACGGGATGATCGGGGTCTTGTGGCGGGCGCAGAGCTGGACGATCTGCTGCACTTCCTCGGTCGATTCGGCGAAGACCACGGCGTCCGGCAGGTGCGCTTCGTGATACGAAATGTCCTTGCCGTGCTGTTCGCGCACGGCGTGCGCGGTGCTGACCCGGTCGCCGAAAAGCGCCTTCAGCTCGGCGATCGTGGCATCGACGTTGAGGGGTCTCGCCTGGGCCGCTACAGCCATGTTCGTTCTCCTAGCCTAAGCCGTTTGGATACGCTCAAATGCGGCCAAAGCCAACCTGAGGAACCGCCCCCATGCGCGACGTCTATGTGATCGGCGCCTACACGACCGTCTTCAAGAAGCACCCGGGCCTGAGCTTCGGGGATCTCGCCCGGCAGGCCTATCTGGGCACCCTGAAGGATGCCGGGATGGACAAGGGCACCGACATCGAGACCGGCTGGCTGGGCAATTGCGGCATGGGCTTCTGGGGCCAGAACTCGATCCGTGGCCAGGCGCTGTTCCAGCCGCTGGTCGAGGAGGGGCTGTTCCCCGAGCGGGTGCCGATGTTCAACGTCGAGAATGCCTGTGCCACCGCCTCGACCGCTTTCATGGGCGCCTGGAAGGACGTGCTGGCGGGCACCCACGAGCTCACCTTCTGCCTCGGCGTCGAGAAGCTGTTCAGCCCGGAAGCGCCCGAGCGCACCGCCGGGCTGTTCAACCAGGGCTACATCACCAGCCAGCACGACCGGCTGGTCGAGGAGATGAACCGGGTGGGCAAGATGGTCGGCTCCGAGTTCAAGCTGGGCGATGACCGCACGATCTTCATGGACACCTATGCCATGCAGGCCAAGTGGCACATGTGGAAGTACGGAACGACCCAGGCCCAGATCGCGGCCGGCGCCGCCAAGAACCACAATTACGGCGCGCTGAACGAGAAGGCGCAGTACCGCTTCCAGATGACACCGCAGTCGGTGCTGGAGGACCGTCCCGTGTCGTTTCCGCTGACCCGCGCCATGTGCGCGCCGATCGGCGACGGCGCGGCAGCCGCACTTCTCTGCTCGGCGGAGTATCTCGAAAAGCAGCCGAAGGACGTTCAGGACCGCGCCATCAGGATCGCGGGCGTCGGCTTCTCCGGCGGCATGTACCGCAACCTCGACGCGCCCGGCCTGACGCGCGCGGCCGCCGACAAGGCCTACAGGATGGCAGGCCTGGGGCCTGAGGACATCGACGTCGCCGAGGTCCACGACGCCACCAGCTTCTGCGAGATCTACCAGTGCGAGATGCTGCGCTTCTGCCCCGAGGGCGAGGGCGGCAAGTTCGTCGAATCGGGGGCTACCGGTCCTGGCGGCAAGCTGCCGGTCAACACCTCGGGCGGCCTCGTCTCCAAGGGCCATCCGGTCGGCGCCACCGGCCTGTCGATGCTGGCCGAGCTCGCCACCCAGCTACGCGGCGAGGCCGGTGCCCGTCAGGTGGAAGGTGCAAAGGTCGCGCTCGCCGAGAATGGCGGCGGCGTGATCGGCATGGAAGAGGCCGTAGCCTCGGTCGTAATTCTCAAGAAAGAGTAGAGGAAAGACATGACAATCCGCTTCGACAACCGCGTCGCCATCGTCACCGGCGCGGGCAACGGGCTCGGCCGCGCGCACGCGCTCCTGCTGGCCAGCCGCGGCGCCAAGGTGGTCGTGAACGATCCGGGCGGCGCGGTCGACGGCAAAGGCGGCGGCCATGCCGCGGCCGACAAGGTGGTCGACGAGATCAAGGCGGCGGGCGGCCAGGCCGTTGCCAACTACGATTCCGTCGCCGAGGCCGCGACGGCCGCCAACATCTTGAAGACCGCCGTCGATGCCTTCGGCACGGTCGACATCGTGGTGAACAACGCCGGCGTGCTGCGCGACAAGACCTTCCACAACATGACGACGGAAGACTTCGAGTTCGTCGTGAAGGTCCATTTCC